>JBFJKO010000311.1:0-4548 GCA_041634935.1 Nocardioides sp. | reverse complement strand
CCGCGGATCTGGGTGACCTCGAACCAGTCGAGGTGACGCAGGGTCTTGCTGGCGCGGCCGATGCCGTTCTTGATGGCCTGCTCGATGCTCTCGGGCGAGGTGCCCACGATCTCGGTCAGGCGGTAGGTGCGGTCTGTCATGCACCCACCATAGGGGTGACCAGGCCCCCGTAGACTGAGGACATGGCCCGAACCAGAGCAGACTCAGGCGAGGCGATCCGCATCACCACCGCCGCGGCGAACCGCGCCGACGACATCCGGGCCCGCCAGAAGCGCTACCTGCTCTCGATGAGCCTCCGCACGATCTGCTTCGTCGGCGCGGTCGTGGCCTCGCTCGCCGGCATCGACTGGCTGTGGCCGTTCCTCATCGCCGGGGCCGTGATACTCCCCTACATCGCGGTCGTGATGGCCAACGCAGCCGCCAACCTCACCGACGGGTTCAAGCTCCGCGAGGCCGACTTCAGCCGCCCCGAGCTCGAGGCTCCCCCGCGGCGCGAGCACTCGCAGCTCTGAGCACCCGACCGGTGCGTCAGACGCGGCGTCGACGGTGAGACCCTCAAGTCATGGAACCCGACGTCTGCTCCGCCAAGGGCTGTACCGCACCGGCCACCTGGCAGCTGCTGTGGAACAACCCCAAGCTGCACACGCCTGATCGTCGCAAGGTGTGGCTGGCCTGCGACGAGCACCGGGAGTCGCTGTCGGGCTTCCTCGGGGCGCGCAACATCCTCAAGGACGTCGTCGCGCACACCCCGGCGGCCGACTAGCCGCCGATCGCCGACATCGAGCGGGTCGGCTGCAGGAACGACTCGTCGTCGATCCCGTGACCGGCGGCCTTCGCGCCCATCGCCGTCACCCACAGACGAGCGAGCTCCTCGTCGGAGGCCCCTGCGCGCAGCGCGGCACGCAGGTCCGACTCCGATCGGGCGAACAGGCAGTTGCGCACCTGCCCGTCGGCAGTCAGCCGTACGCGGTCGCAGTCACCGCAGAACGGCCGGGTCACCGAGGCGATCACCCCGACGGTCGCGGGTCCGCCGTCGACGAGGAACTTCTCGGCCGGCGCGCTCCCCCGCGGCTCTTCGGCCGGCGTCAGGTCGAACTCCTGGGCCAGGGCGGCGAAGATCTCGTCGGCGGTGATCATCCCGTCTCGTGACCAGCCGTGCTGGGCGTCGAGCGGCATCTGCTCGATGAAGCGCAGCTCGTAGGAGCGCTCGATGCACCAGCGCAGCAGCTCGGCGGCCTGGCCGTCGTTGATCCCGCGCATCAGCACGGCGTTCACCTTGACCGGTCCGAGCCCGGCGGCAGCGGCCGCCTCGAGGCCGGCGACGACGTCGTCGAGCCGGTCGCGGCGGGTGAGCTCGTGGAACGTGTCGCGCCGCACGCTGTCGAGGCTGACGTTGACCCGGTCGAGGCCGGCGTCGGCAAGCGCCTGGGCGGTGCGTGCGAGGCCGAGCCCGTTGCTGGTGATCGACAGCTCCAGGTCGGGGCTGATCGCCCGGGTGCGCGCGACGATGTCGACGAGCCCGCGGCGCACCAGCGGCTCACCGCCGGTGAAGCGCACCTCGTCGACGCCGAGCCGCTCCACGGCGATCCGCACCAGGCGCACCACCTCGTCGTCGCTGAGCACCTCGTCGCCCGGGAGCCAGTCGAGGCCCTCGGCGGGCATGCAGTAGGAGCACCGGAGGTTGCACCGGTCGGTGAGCGAGACACGGAGGTCCGTCGCGACACGTCCGTAGGAGTCAGCGAGCGGTATGACCTGCATGACGCCACCCTACGGGTCGGTCGATATCCTCGGAGGGTGCGTTCGTTCCGTTTCCTCCTCAGTCGCAGGTGGGCGGCGTTCGCGCTCGCGGTCACCCTCCTCGCGGCCGGCGCCTGGTGGCTCGGCGAGTGGCAGTTCGGCCGGCTCGACGACCGCAAGGCCCGCAACGAGGTGGTCCGCGCAAACGAGGCCCGCGACCCGGCACCGGTCGACAGCGTGCTCGAGCGCGGCGAGCCCGTCAGTGGCGGGGACGAGTGGCGGCTCGTGGAGGCCAGCGGCACCTACGACGTCGCCAACACGATCATCGTGCGCTACCGCAGCGGCCCCTCGGGCGAGCCGGGCGTGGACGTCGTCGTCCCGCTGGTGACGGAGTCGGGAGACACCCTGGTCGTCGACCGGGGCTTCCTGCAGATCGCCACCCGCTCGGCCGACATCGGTGACGTGCCGCCGGCCCCGGCCGGCGAGGTCACCGTCACCGGCTGGGTGCGTGCCGACGGCACCGGCGACAGCACCGAGGTCGACGACCTCTCGACCCGCGCGATCAACTCGCAGCGCATCGGCGAGGCCATCGGCCGACCGACGTACGGCGGGTTCGTCGACCTGGTGAGCGAGGACCCCGCCGTCGAGAGCCCGCTGGTGCTGCGCGAGCTGCCGGACCTCGACAACGGTCCGCACTTCTTCTACGGGCTCCAGTGGTGGTTCTTCGGGGTGCTCGCGATCTTCGGGTTCGGCTACCTCGCCTACGACGAGCACCGACGCGGGCCGCGTGGCGAGCGGCCTCATCGTCCGCGCACGGCGCCCGGTCCGGGACGCGAGCCGCGTCAGCGCCGTACCAACGTGCCGTCCGCCTACCAGCGCAAGGGCTGACCTCAGACCGGGTCGGCGGCGGGCTCGTCGGTGAAGAACTGGGTGCGGTAGAGGTCGGCGTACAACCCCTCGCGGGCCAGCAGGTCGGTGTGGGTGCCGTGCTCGACGATGCGTCCGTCGTCGAGCACCAGGATCTGGTCGGCGTTGCGGACCGTCGAGAGCCGGTGGGCGATCACCAACGACGTCCGCCCCTCGAGCGCTGCATCGAGAGCCTGCTGCACCGCGGCCTCCGACTCGCTGTCGAGGTGGGCGGTCGCCTCGTCGAGGACGACGATCGCGGGCGCCTTCAGCAGGAGACGCGCGATCGCGAGCCGCTGGCGCTCGCCGCCGGAGAGCCGGTAGCCGCGGTCACCGACGACGGTGTCGAGGCCGTCGGGCAGGTCGCGGACGAGACGTTCGACCTGGGCGGCGCGCAGCGCGTCCCAGATCTGCTCGTCGCTGGCTCCGGGCCGGGCGTAGACCAGGTTGGCCCGGATGGTGTCGTGGAACATGTGCGCGTCCTGGGTCACGTAGCCCACGACGTCCTCGAGCGACTGGAGGGTGACGTCGCGGACGTCGTGCCCGCCGACCCGCACCGTGCCGGTGTCGGCGTCGTAGAGCCGGGCGACCAGGTGGGTGATCGTGGTCTTGCCGGCCCCGGAGGGACCGACGAGGGCGACCATCTCACCCGGCTCCGCGACGAAGCCGACGTCGCGGAGCACCTGGGTGTGCTCGCGCGAGTCGCTGCGCGCGAGGGCCTCGAGCGAGCCCAGGGACACCTCGTCGGCGCGCGGGTAGGTGAAGGAGACGTGGTCGAGCTCGAGGCGGGCCGCGGTGGGCGGCAGCGCGACGGCCCCGGGCTTCTCCTGGATCAGCGAGGGCAGGTCGAGGACCTCGAAGACCCGCTCGAAGCTGACCAGCGCGGTCATCACGTCGATCCGCACGTTCGAGAGCCCCTGGAGCGGCCCGAGAAGCCGCAGGAGGAGGGTGGCGAGGGCCAGCAGGGTGCCGAGGGTGAGGTCGCCGTTGATGACGAGGTAGCCACCGACGCCGTACACCATCGCGGTCGCCAGCGCCGGGACGAGCGTCATCGCGGCGCCGAAGACCCGGGTGATGAGCGCGATGCGCACGCCGAGGTCGCGCACGTTGGCGGCCTTGCTGCCGAAGAGCACGTCCTCGTCCCCGCGGCGCCCGAAGAGCTTGAGCAGCATGGCCCCGCCGACGTTGAACCGCTCGGTCATCACGTTGCCGAGATCGGCGTTGCCGTCCATCTGCTGACGGGTCAGGCCCGCGAGCCGGACACCGACCCAGCGCGAGGTGACCAGGAGGATCGGGAACAGCAGGAGGCACAGCAGGGTGACCTGCCAGCTCAGGAAGAGCATCGTCACGCCGACGACGGCGACGGCGATGACGTTGGAGACGGTGCTGCCGAGCGCGGAGGTGAAGGCGCGCTGGGCGCCGATGACGTCGTTGTTGAGCCGAGAGACGAGCGCCCCCGTCTGGGTGCGGGTGAAGAAGGCCAGCGACTGCCGCTGGACGTGGGCGAAGACCTGGGTGCGGAGGTCGTAGATCAGTCCCTCCCCGATCCGGGAGCTGAACCACCCGCCGACGACCGCGAGGCCCGCGGTGAACAGCGCGACGGCCACCATCAGGAGGGCGGCCAGCCCCACGACGCCGGTGTCGCCGGCGACGATGCCGTCGTCCACGGCGTACTTGACCAGCAGCGGCAGCACGACCACCATCGCGGCGTCGATCACCGTGACAGTCAGGAAGACCGCGATCAGCCGCCGGTGTGGACGCGCGAACGTCAGGACCCGGCGCACGGTCGAGCGCTCGATGCGGCTCGCGACCGCGCTGCGGTCGGAGCGCAGGTGCCGCCACGCGGCGGCGTTGGGGTGCATGGAGGACACCGGGTCCACCTCCTGGTCACTGCCTCGAGCCGGG
>JBFJKO010000310.1:0-4549 GCA_041634935.1 Nocardioides sp. | reverse complement strand
CCCAGCCGGTGGCCGCGTCCGAGCCGTAGCCCAGGCACCACGGGGCGATGCCTTCGCCCTTGATCTTGTCCGAGATGTCGAGCAGCTCCTGGATCGAAGCCGGCTCGAGCGAGTAGCCCCGCTTGCTGTACTCCTTGGGCACCCAGACGACGCTCTTGACCGCGACCCGCATCGGGGCGCCGTAGAAGGTGCCGTCCTCCGTGGCGCCGGCATCGAGCAGACCGGGAATCATCGCGTCCTCGAGCGCGCCGACGTCGACGACATCCTCGAGAGGCGCGAGCTCGCCGTCCTCGGCGAGCTGAACCAGCGTGCCCGGCTGCGGGAAGATCGCGATGTCCGGGGTGTCACCGGCACGCACCTTGCTGGAGATGATGGTCTGGAAGTCCTGGGTGCCGGTGTACTGGATGTCGATCCCGGTCTCGTCCTCGAAGGCCTTGATGTCCTTCGCGAACGAGTCGGCCTCGACGCCACCGAAGGCGCCGATGATCTCCACCACGCCGTCGCCGTCGCTGGTGCCACCGCCGGCTCCGCCGCCCCCGTTGCCGCCGTCGTCGCCGCTCGAGAGACAGCTGGCGGTGAGCATGGCCACAGTGGTGCACATCGCGCCGAGCGACATCACCCGGCTGGTTCTACGTCTCATGTTCTCTCCTCGTGTGCGCGGTGGGAGGTACCTCGGAAGTGACCCGGGCCACACCTCTGCCTGCTCCTGTCCTATCGGAAGCAGACAGAGGTGTCCACGACCTGATCCCTCAAATGAGACGTATCAGTACAGCAAGGTCGAGGGTGTTATTGAATTGTCACAAAGTCACGTTCTCCAGCATCTCGGTCACCAGGGCGGCGATCGGGGAGCGCTCGGAGCGGGTCAGGGTGATGTGGGAGAAGAGCGGGTGGCCCTTGAGCTTCTCGATCACCGCCACGATGCCGTCGTGCCGTCCGACCCGGAGGTTGTCGCGCTGGGCCACGTCGTGGGTGAGCACGACCTTCGAGTTGGCCCCGATGCGTGAGAGCACGGTGAGCAGGACGTTGCGCTCGAGCGACTGCGCCTCGTCGACGATCACGAAGGCGTCGTGCAGCGAGCGCCCGCGGATGTGGGTCAGCGGGAGCACCTCGAGCATCCCGCGGGCGAGGATCTCGTCGATCACGTCGGTGGAGGTCATCGAGCCGAGGGTGTCGAAGACCGCCTGGCCCCAGGGCGACATCTTCTCGGTCTCCGAGCCCGGCAGGTAGCCGAGCTCCTGGCCGCCGACGGCGAAGAGCGGGCGGAAGACCACGACCTTCTTGTGCTGGCCGCGCTCGAGCACCGCCTCCAGTCCCGCGCACAGCGCCATCGCCGACTTGCCGGTGCCGGCCCGCCCACCGAGGCTGACGATCCCGACCTCCGGGTCGAGCAGCATCTCCAGCGCCACGCGCTGCTCGGCGCTGCGACCGTGGATGCCGAACGCCTCGCGGTCGCCCCGCACGAGGTGCACCTGCTTGTCGGGACCGACCCGGCCCAACGCGGTGCCGCGGTCGGAGAGCAGCACCAGACCCTGGTGGCACGGCAGGTCGCGGGCCTGCTCGAGGTCGAGGACGCCGTCGTCGTACAGCTCGTCGATGTCGGCCGCCGCGACGTCGAGCTCGGCCATCCCGGTGTAGCCGGTGTCGGAGTCGCTGATCGCCTCGGCGCGGTACTCCTGGGCGTCGAGGCCGACCGCCGACGCCTTGATGCGCAACGGCAGGTCCTTGGAGACCAGGGTGACCGCGCAGCCCTCCTGCGAGAGGTTGTAGGCCACCGCGAGGATGCGGGTGTCGTTGTCGCCGAGGCGGAAGCCGGAGGGAAGCGAGCCCGCGTCGGTGTGGTTGAGCTCGACCCGCAGCGAGCCGCCCTCCTCGCCCACCGGCACCGGCTCGTCGAGGCGGCCGTGCTCGACGCGCAGCTCGTCGAGGTTGCGCAGGGCCGAGCGGGCGAAGTAGCCCAGCTCGGGGTGGTGCCGCTTGCCCTCGAGCTCGGTGATGACCACCACCGGAAGGACGACCTCGTGCTCGGCGAAGCGCCGCAGCGCCCCCGGATCGGCGAGCAGGACGCTGGTGTCGAGCACGTAGGTGCGAGTGGCCGGGGTGGGTGCTGCAGTCACGGGTTTCGCCCTTCAGGGGACCCTGCGCGCACTCGACGCCCGGCCCTCAGTCGACACAGATGGACCGGGAGAGGGCCCGGACGCCGGAGTGCCGGCGTCCTTCCGCAGGACGCGGGCTGCAGGTGGACAACACCTGCGGACCTCGTCCGACGATCAGGTCGTGAGTGCTCACGAGCGGGCCTCCTGGTATCAGCGGGCTTCCCCACCCGCCGACACCAGAAACGTACGCCGCGGCCCGCGGACGCTGGAGCGACACGCCCGAAGGCGGGGTGAAGTTCGCGTGACGGGCGTGTGTCGGCTCAGGAGCCGTCCTTCGAGACGCTCGCTGCGCTCGCTCCTCAGGAACCAGAGCGGAGAGCACTCGCTCCGCTCGCGCTCACGAGCCGAATCTCCGCTCGCGGTGGGCGTAGGCGCGGATCGCACGGAGGAAGTCGACGCGACGGAAGTCGGGCCAGTAGGCCTCGCAGAAGTAGAACTCCGACTTCGCGCTCTGCCACAGCAGGAACCCGCCCAGTCGCTGCTCGCCGGAGGTGCGGATCACGAGGTCGGGGTCGGGCTGACCCTTGGTGTAGAGGTGGTCGGAGATGTCCTCGACGTCGAGCACCTGGGCCAGCTCCTCCAGGGAGGTGCCGCGGGCGGCGTGCTCGTGGAGCAGGGAGCGGACGGCGTCGGCGATCTCGCGGCGTCCGCCGTAGCCCACGGCCACGTTGACCAGCATCCCGTCGACGTCGGCCGTCGCCTCGGCGGCGTTCTTGAGCCGGCGGGCGATGTCGTCGGGGAGCAGGTCGAGCGCACCCACCGGGTGCAGGCGCCAGCGGCGCTGGTCGGCG
This sequence comes from Nocardioides sp., assembly GCA_041634935.1. Classification (GTDB taxonomy): domain Bacteria; phylum Actinomycetota; class Actinomycetes; order Propionibacteriales; family Nocardioidaceae; genus Nocardioides. The sequence goes on along the minus strand of JBFJKO010000310.1, from coordinate 1,605 downwards.
AGCGAGTCGACGGCGTCGGCGATGATCTCGAGCAGGGGTGCGAGCTCGGCCTCGCTGCGATTGAGGTTGTCGGTGCTCAGCAGCCACAGCGTGACGACCTTGATGCCGACCTCGTCGCACCAGCCGAGCAGCGGCTCGATGTTGGCGGCACCGGCGCGGTGCCCGTGGGCGGTGTCGCGCCCGACGGCCCTGGCCCAGCGGCGGTTGCCGTCGAGCATGACGCCGACGTGCTGCGGGAGGTCGCCGGGCATCCGGCGCAGCATCCGCGCCTCGTAGGCGGGGTAGAGCACCCGCCTGAGTCCCGTCTTCCAGTCCGCCATCTCGCGATCGTAGGACACTTTCGGGGGATTCAGCACGCGATCCTGATCGCGCCGCGCGCGGTCGACTGACACGATGGAGTCACGACGGAGAACGGGGCAGGCACCCGCTCCGCGCTCTCGAGAGGACGACGATGCACCCTTCCTGGCACCCGGACCCCACCGGACGACACGAGCTGCGCTACTGGGACGGCTCGGTCTGGACCGACCACGTCGCCGACCAGGGGGTGCAGGCGATGGACCCGCTCATGCCCCAGGCCGCAAGCACGCCCCAGCAGGGCCAGCACGACGCCCAGCAGGAGCAGCACCGCGAGGCGGCCGGCCACCCGGCCGACGCCGAGGAGACCCGCGAGCCCGAGCAGCCGGCGTCGTACGGCGCCGACCCGTACGGCGCGTCGGGCCCGGTCCCGCAGGCGGAGCCGGCTGAGGCCGCTGAGGCGGCTGAAGCCCCCCGCACGGAGCACGCGGAACAGGCGGAGCAGCCTCAGGCCAGCACCTACGCTCCGGCGCAGACGGCGGCGCCCGCGGCGAGCGGGTTCGCTCGCGACGCCTTCGCCGGCATCACCGGCGACCTCATCGACGGCCGCTTCTCGGAGAAGAGCGGCGTCGGGGTCGAGCTGCAGAACAACCGGATGCTGCGCGTCCGGGTGACCGAGCCGTTCATGGCCCGTCAGGGGTCGATGGTCGCCTACCAGGGCGACGTGCGCTTCAACTACCAGGGCGGCGGCGCGGCCAAGTTCCTGAAGAAGGCCTTCACCGGCGAGGGCCTCTCGCTCATGCGGGTCGAGGGGTCCGGCGACGTCTTCCTGGCCGACCAGGGCCACCACGTGCACATCCTCAACCTCCACGACACCGGCATCTCGATCAGCGGCACCAGCGTGCTGGCGTTCTCGGCCGGCCTGGAGTGGAACATCGAGCGGGTGAAGGGCGGCAGCATCGCCACGGGCGGGCTCTTCAACACCACCGTGCGCGGCACCGGCTGGGTGGCGATCACCACCGACGGGGAGCCGGTCGTGCTCAACGCCGGCGAGGCGGCGACCTTCGCCGACACCGACGCCGTGGTGGCCTGGTCGGCGCACCTCCAGACGAGCCTGCGCTCGACGATGTCGGCCGGGGCCCTGATCGGTCGCGGCTCCGGCGAGGCGCTGCAGGTGACCTTCTCGGGTCAGGGCTTCGTGATCGTGCAGCCCTCCGAGGGCGCCGTCGTCCCGCCCCACTCGCACTGACACGTCCCCCGCACCTGCACGCTCGAAGCCCGCTCACCCGCCGCCGTCGGGGTCTCCCGGCT
>JBFJKO010000309.1:0-4556 GCA_041634935.1 Nocardioides sp. | reverse complement strand
TGCTCGCCGGGGTCGTCGGCCTGCTCCTCTTCAACACCTCCATGCAGCAGGCCTCGTTCACCGAGTCGCGTCTGCAGGAGCAGGCCAGCACCCTCTCGGCCCGCCAGCAGGCGCTCACGATGGAGCTCGAGCAGCTGCGCGAGCCGCAGCGACTCGCCACCCAGGCGTGCGCGCTCGGGATGGTCGTCGGCCCGACGGCCGCCTACCTCGACATCGAGACGGGCAGGCTCACCGGCACCCCGACCCCGGCCGTGGCCGGGTCGTGCGGGTTCGAGCCGGTCGTGCGCCCCGCGCCGCCGGTCTACGAGGACGCCCTCGAGCTTCCACAGGCAGCCTCCGGCGCGGCGCGGGCACAGGCAGCGCGGAGCGGTCGATAGTGGCGACAGCGAGGCGATCAGGACCCCCGAGGAGCCAGGCGATGGGCACCACCAGACGGCGCACCAAGCGCGGCGCGGCGACGGTGCGGCTGCGGATCGGCTTCATCGCGATCGCCATGGTGATGTCGGTCTTCGCCGCACGCCTGGTGCAGCTGCAGGGGATCGACCCCAAGCAGTACGCCGCGATGGCTGCCGCCGAGGGGTCCCAGACCGTCGTCCTCCCGGCCGAGCGCGGCGCGATCCTGGACCGCAAGGGGACGCCGCTCGCGGGCTCCGCCGACGGCCTGATGATCGTCGCGGACCCGACGCTGACGTCGCAGTACGCGCCCGAGCTCGCGCGCATGCTCTCCCAGCGCCTGGACCTCGACTACTTCACCGTCCTCGAGCGACTCCGCGCACAGGACAGCCAGTTCCAGTACATCGCCCGGCAGGTGCCGGCCGCCGAGGCACGGGCGGCCGTCGACGAGGCCCGGGAGGAGGGGCTGCGTGGCCTCGACACCCGCGACGACCCGGTGCGGTTCTACCCCGCCCGCGAGGTCGCGGCCAACGTCGTCGGCTTCCTCGGAGCCCCGAGGAAGACCGGCGCGGCGCGCCCGAACGCCGGGTTCGAGACCTCCTTCAACCGCTACCTCGCCGGCACCGACGGCGAGGCCACCTACCAGGTGGGGGCCGGGGCCCGGATCCCGCTGGGTGACAGCACCGTCGTGGAGGCGCGCGACGGCCACGACCTCACCACGACCATCGACAGCGAGCTGCAGTGGTACGTCCAGCAGGTGCTGGGCCAGACCGTGCGCGGCGCGGGCGCCGAGTCCGGCACCGCGATCGTGATGGACACCCAGACCGGCGAGGTCCTCAGCCTCGCCGACTACCCGACGTACGACGCCTCCGACCCGCAGGACTCCGACCCCCAGACCTACAACTCCCGGGCGATCACCGACTCCTACGAGCCCGGCTCGGTGCAGAAGGTGCTCACCGTGGCGGGCCTCATCGACGCGGGGAAGGTCACCAGCAAGACGCGCTTCAAGGTGCCCGGGGTCCTGGTGCGCCAGGACAGCCCGATCGGCGACCACTTCGAGCACGACACGATCAAGCTGACGCTGGCCGGGATCATCGCCAAGTCGTCCAACATCGGCACCGTGATGGCCGCCGACGAGTACGAGCCCGGCCAGATGTACGACTACCTGACCGCCTTCGGCCTCGGCGCCAAGACCGGGGTGGGGCTGGGTGGCGAGACCAAGGGCATCCTCCCCGGGCCCCAGGCGACGACCGACCAGATGCGCGACCGCATCGCGTTCGGCCAGACGCTCTCGGTCAGCGCGCTCCAGATGGCGGCGGCCGTCAACACGATCGCCAACGGTGGCGTCCGGATCGACCCGAGCCTGGTGCGCGGCACCGCGACGCTCGGCAACGGCACCGAGGTCGGCAGCGACGTCGCCGTCCAGCGCCGCGTGATCAGCCAGGACGCCGCCCACCAGACGATGCAGATGATGGAGCGCGTCATCGACCCCGAGGCGGGGGTGGCCCCCGGGGCCGCGGTCCCGGGCTTCCGGGTCGCGGGCAAGACGGGCACGGCCCAGCGGGTCGGCGGGGAGTGCACGTGCTACGCCGAAGGCGGCTACACGGTCTCGTTCGCCGGCTTCGCCCCGGCCGACGACCCGCGCTTCACCATCTACGTCGTCGTCCACGGCCCGACCAACGGCGGCGGTGGCGGCTCGGTCGCCGGGCCCGCGTTCTCCAGGATGATGGCCTACGCCCTGCGGCGCTACGGGGTGGAGCCCACCGGCACCCGCCCCTCCCGCATCGCCACCGAGTGGTGATGGGCCAGGATGGTCGGGTCGTGTCGTCCACCCGTCCCGCCGCCCCGCCCCTCACCGCCCTCGACGCGGTCGTGGGGTGGCTGCGCGACGCCGGGCACCGGGTCCGGGTGGCCGGAGGCACCGGCGCGGACGCGTCCGGGCTCGAGGTCTCCGGCGTCAGCCTGAGCACCCAGCGCGTCCAGCCGGGCGACCTGTACGCCGCACTCCCGGGCGCCCGCGCGCACGGTGCCGACTTCGCCGGCGCGGCGATCGAGGCCGGAGCGGTCGCGGTGCTGACCGACGACGAGGGCCTCGTGCGCTGCGGCGAGGCAGCCCAGCAGGCGGGCGCGCCCGTGCTCGTCGTCGACGCCCCGCGCGACGTGCTCGGTCTGGTGAGCGCCGGCGTCTACGACCAGCCCGCGCGGGCGATGACGATGATCGGCGTCACCGGCACCCAGGGGAAGACGACCACGACGAGGCTGGCCGAGTCCGGCCTGCTCGCGGCCGGCGTGCGCGCGGCCGTGATCGGCACGGTCGGCACCCGCGTCGCCGGGATCGACGTCAAGACCTCGCTCACCACCCCCGAGGCGCCCGACCTGCACGGACTCTTCGCGCTGATGCGTGAGCAGGGCGTCGGCGCGTGCTGCATGGAGGTGTCGAGCCACGCGCTCGTGCTCGGGCGGGTCGACGGGGTCGTCTTCGACGTGGCCGTCTTCCTCAACCTCGGGCGCGACCACCTCGACTTCCACGACGACGTCGAGGACTACTTCCAGGCGAAGGCCTCGCTGTTCACCCCCGAGCACGCGCGCCTCGCGCTGGTGAACGTCGACGACGAGCACGGGCGGCGCCTGGCGGCCGAGACCTCGCTGCCGGTGCGCACCTTCTCGACGGCGGGTGCCGAGGCCGACTGGACCGCCACCGACATCCGCATCAACGACGACGAGGACGGCCTGGCGTTCGTCGTCCACGGTCCCGACGGACTCGAGGTCCCGGCCGAGATCCGGCTCCCGGGCAGCTTCAACGTGAGCAACGCCCTGGCCGCGGTGGCGGCTGCCGCCGAGGGGGGCCACGACCCGCGAGCCGTGGCGCACGGGCTCGCGCAGGTCGTGGTGCCCGGCCGCATGGAGCGCGTGCACGTCGGCCAGGACTTCCTCGTGGTCGTCGACTACGCCCACAAGCCCGACGCCGTGGAGGCCGCGGTGACCTCGCTGCGTCCCGTGGCCGCCGAGAAGGGCGGCCGGGTGTGGGTGGTCCTCGGCGCCGGCGGTGACCGTGACCGCGGCAAGCGGCCGGTGATGGGCGACATCGCCGCCCGACTCGCCGACGTGCTGATCGTGACCGACGACAACCCCCGCACCGAGGACCCCGCCAGCATCCGGGCAGCAGTGGTCGCCGGAGCCATCGGGGCAGGCTCCGCCTGCGAGATCCACGAGATCGGCGACCGACGCGAGGCGATCCGCGCCGCGATCGACCGGGCCGGTCCTGCCGACGTCGTGCTCGTGGCCGGCAAGGGCCACGAGACCGGGCAGGAGGTCGACGGCGTGGTCCACGAGTTCGACGACCGCGCGGAGGTGCGGGCGGCGCTCGAGGCGCTCCGGGCCCGGCTCGGGCGCGCGGACGGCGGTACCCGGTGATCGCCCTCAGCCTCGCCGAGATCGCCCGGGTCACCGGGGGAGAGGTGCACGGCGACCCCGACGTCGTCGTCGACGGTGCGGCGTACGTCGACAACCGTGAGCCCGTCGAGCGCGGCCTCTTCGTGGCGATCGTGGGCGAGCGCAGCGACGGCCACGCCTTCGCCGACGGCGCGCACGCCGTCCTGGGCAGCCGCCCGACGAGTGCGCCCACGGTGGTCGTCGCCGACGTCACCGTCGCGCTGGGCCGCCTCGCCCGTCACGTCGTCGACCGGCTCGACGTGACCGTGCTGGCGATGACGGGCTCGCAGGGCAAGACCGGCACCAAGGACCTGCTGGCCCACGTGCTGGCGCAGTCCGGCCCGACCGTGGCGACCGCGGCCAACAACAACAACGAGCTCGGCGTCCCGCTCACCGTGCTGCGCGCCGACGCGTCCACGCGCTACCTCGTGCTCGAGATGGGCGCGCGCGGCATCGGCCACATCGCCTACCTCGCCGAGATCGCCCCGCCGTCGCTCGCCGCCGTCCTCAACGTCGGCAGCGCCCACATCGGCGAGTTCGGCGGCCGTGAGGCCATCGCGCAGGCGAAGGGCGAGCTCGTCGAGGCACTCCCGAGCAGCGGCACCGCGGTCCTCAACGCCGACGACCCGTTCGTGATCGCCATGGCCTCACGCACGAGCGCGCACGTGCTGACGTTCGGCGTGTCCGGCGACGTGCGCTGGCGTGATGTCGAGCTCGACCGGCTCGGCTGC
>JBFJKO010000308.1:0-4557 GCA_041634935.1 Nocardioides sp. | reverse complement strand
GACCATCACTGTATTCCGCAGGTACCTTGTGACCGTGGACTTCAGCGACGAGCAACCGACGGAGCACGAGTTCCGCAACAAGACCTACGTCATCGCCGACGTCGAGCCCCTCGACGTCGACGGGGTGCGCACGGTCGAGGTGGGGACCGCGATCTTCTTCGTCGCCTTCCTCGCCCTGCTCCCCTTCTACGGCCGGCTCAGCGAGGACGGGAACGTCTGGTGGCTGTGGAGCTGCCTGGCCGGGGTCGGCCTGGGCCTCCTCGGGCTCGAGTACTGCCGTCGCCGTCGGCGCGTTCGGCTGCAGCAGCAGGCCGAGAGCGCCGGAACCGCGCCGTGACCGAGCAGGGCACCGCGCCGACCACCCGGTGGGCCGCCGCAGGCGAGCGCAACGCCGGGTACGGCGAGAAGTTCGCCGCGCTCGTCGCCGACGGGTCGGACGTCGACGGGGAGGCGCGGCTGGCCGACGTGCTGGTGGGCCGGGGCGCCACGATCCTGGACGTCGGCGCCGGCATGGGACGCGTCGCTGCGTCCCTCGCCGCGCGCGGCCACCGGGTCGTGGCGGTCGAGCCGTACGCGCCGTTGGTCGAGCAGTGCCGCGCGACGTACCCCGACCTCGCCGTCCTCGAGGCCGACGCCGTCCTGCTGACCCCTGACCGACTCGCCGCGGACGGCCACCCGACGGCGTACGACCTGGTCGTGTGCGTGGGCAACGTGATGGTGCTGCTCGCCGAGGACACCGAGCGGGAGGTGCTCAGCAGGCTCGCGGCCCTGCTGGCGCCCGGCGGCCGGATCCTGGTCGGGTTCCACGTCGCGGGCGGTGGCCCCGACTTCGCCCGGCACTACTCCCCCGCCGAGTTCGCCGCGGACGTCGAGGCGTCCGGACTGCGCATCGACCTGCACGCCGGCTCCTACGAGCTGCACCCGCCGAGCGACGAGTACGCCGTGTGGGTGCTCTCGGCCCGGGGCCGACCGGCGCCGTCGACCTCCTTCGGCCACCCGGTGCGAGACCAGGGCTGAGCCACCCGTGGACCTCCGGCAGGGATGGGACCGGTTCCGGTCCAGGCGGTGGCAGATCGCGCAGTGCGCCCTCGCGGCCGGGGTCGCGTGGTTCATCGCTCGCGACCTGCTGGGCCACGAGACGCCGGTCTTCGCCCCGATCGCGGCCGTGGTGAGCCTGGGGACGTCCTACGCCCAGCGGCTGCGACGCGTGGTGGAGGTGACCGCCGGGGTCGCCATCGGGGTCCTCCTCGGCGACCTCCTCGTCGCCCAGACGGGCTCGGGCGCCTGGCAGATCGCCCTGATCGTGGGCCTGGCGATGTCGGCCGCCGTGCTGGTCGATGCCGGAGCGCTGTTCGTGAACCAGGCGGCCGTGCAGTCGATCTTCGTGGTCGCCCTCGTGGTGCCCGGCGCCGGAGCCTCGTTCATCAGGTGGACCGACGCGCTCGTCGGCGGCCTGGTCGCACTGGTCGCCGCGACCGTGGTGCCGGCCGCTCCGCTGCGTCGTCCGCGCGAGCAGGTGGCACTGGTCCTCGACACGGTGGCGACCCTGCTGCGCGGGGCGGCCCAGGTGCTCGAGGAGCACGACCCCGAGCGGGGCCTCGACCTGCTCAACGACGCGCGTGCCACCGACAGCCTCATCCGCCGGCTCCAGACCGCCGCGGACGAGGGCATGGCCGTGGTCGCGTCGTCACCGTTCCGGATCCGCCACAAGCCGGGCATCCGCAGGATGGCCGAGCTGGTCGGCCCGCTCGACCGTGCCCTGCGCAGCACCCGCGTCCTGGTGCGCCAGGTCGCGGTCGCGACCTATCACGGCCGCCCGGTGCCGCCGTCGTACCTCAGCCTGCTCCGCGACCTGGCCGACGCCGTGGACGTCGTCACCACCGAGCTGCGGGAGGACCGGATGGCGGTGGGTGCGCGACCGGCCCTGCTCGCCGTCGGCGAGGCCAGCGGGCAGGTGGAGCGTTCGGAGGAGATGACCGCTGAGGTGGTGCTCGCGCAGCTGCGCTCGGTCGTCGTCGACCTGCTGATGCTCAGCGGCCTCGGTCAGCTCGAGTCGACCGACGCGCTGCCGCCCCCGCCGCGTTGACCCTCGTCAGGGTCGGTCGGCTCGGATCACAGAGCGTCGAGGGTGAGCGTGTCGACCACGTGGTCGGGCAGCGGCACGGGCTCGTGCTTCTTGGCCAGGCGCACCTCGGAGTGCGCGCCGCAGCCGTGCTGGAACGCCACGATCCGGCCGTCGTCGTTGGCGTCGCCGTTGGCGCAGACACCGAACGTCTGCGCGAGCGGGCCGGCGATGCGCATCAGGAAGCCGCAGGTCGAGCACGGGTCGGGCGAGCCCTGCGCCAGGGGCGAGTCGGGGCCGCCGTCGCCGTCGTACCACCGCTCGGCGGCGGCGTCGCGCCCCTCGGGCGAGAGGGTCCGGACACGACCGAGACCGAGGTCCTTGGCGACCTCGCGGATCTGGGCCTTGTCGTCGGCGTCGAGCGGGTCGTCGCCGAAGGCGTAGGTCGGGACGAGGCGCGGGTCGTCGTCGTCGACGGGGAGCAGGTCGCCCGGGGAGAGGTCACCGGGCTTGATGCGCTCGCGGTAGGGCACCCACGGCGGCGCGACGATCGCGTCGTCGCCGGGCAGCAGCACGACCTCGTCGATCGTGACCTTCTTCTGGCGCGCGGCGCGGGCCACGATGACCGACCAGCGCCAGCCGACGTAGCCGGGCATGGTCGCGGCGAAGAAGTGCGTCACGACGCGCTCCCCCTCGCTCTCGACGCCGAGGTGCTCGCCGACCTGGGCCGGGGCGACCTCCTCCAGCAGTGCGGCCCGCGCCTGGTCGACGGCGGCCGCCGCGACGGAGTCGGGCTGCTCGCGGCGCTCGAGGGGCTTGAGGGGAGTGCTCACAGGCGACAGCATGGCTCATCGCCCGAGCGATGTCAGGTCGGGGGCGGGTCCCACGGGTGGATGTGGGTGCCACGGGGCAGGATGGGACCCATGACGTCCGGCCACTCCGACCACCGATCCTCGTCGGGGTCGGACGGCCGGCGCGACGGCCCCTACGACCCCCCTGCAGATCCGCCGTACGACCCGCCCTCGCAGCCGTACGACCCGCCGCACGAGCCGCCGTACGACCCGCCGCGCCGGGCCGGGAGCCCGCGCGGCGCCGCCGGCGCACCGAGGCCCGGCGAGCGTGCCCGCGCGGTCGGTCAGGGGCTCGGGACCGGGCTGGGCACCGGCGCCAAGGCCACCGCCCGCGGGGTGAAGGCCACCGCGAAGGGCGCCGGGCGGATGACCGGCCAGGTCAGCCGGGCTGCGGTGCGCAACGCCCAGAAGGCGGCGACCGCCGAGGGCGCCCAGGACTCCGGGCTGCACCGCCTCATCTACCTGCACGCCACCAACGCCGCCGGCGACGCGACGGTCGCGATCTCGCTGGCGACCACGGTGTTCTTCGCGGGCGCGACCAGTGACGCCCGCGGCCAGGTGGCGCTCTTCCTCGGCCTGACGATGCTGCCCTTCGCGATCGTCGCGCCGCTGATCGGACCGTTCCTCGACCGCTTCAGCCACGGCCGTCGCTGGGCGATCGGGGCGACCTTCGCCCTGCGCGCCTTCCTCTGCTGGGTGCTGGCCGGGGCGGTCGCCATCGACTCGCCCCTGCTCTACCCCGCGGCGCTGGGCGTGCTGGTCTCGTCGAAGGCGTACGGCGTCACGCGGGCAGCGGCGATCCCGCGTCTCCTCCCGAAGGACCTCACCCTGGTGAAGGCCAACGGACGCGTCTCGCTGTCGGGCGTCGTCGGGGGCGCGATCGCGGCGCCCCTGGCCGGCGGCGCCGCCTACTTCGGCGCCGAGTGGTCGCTGCGCCTGGCCTTCCTGATCTTCGTCACCGGCACGATCGCCGCCATCCTGCTGCCCGCCAAGGTCGACTCGAGCGAGGGCGAGCAGCAGGTGAGCCTGCGCTCCGACCCGGACGCCGGCAGCCGCCGCGGCACCAACATCCCCCCGGCGGTGGCCTTCGCGCTGCGCGCCAACTGCGGTCCGCGCTGGCTCTCGGGCTTCCTGACGATGTACATGGCCTTCCTGCTGCGCGACCAGCCCCTCGCCGGGTGGGAGGGCAAGGAGGCCCTGCTCCTCGGCATCGTCATCGGCGGCGCCGGGCTCGGCAACACGATCGGGATCTTCCTCGCCTCGGTGCTGAAGAAGATCAACCCGGCCACCACCGTCGTCGCGGCACTGCTCGCCGACGCGGCGATGGTCGCGACGGGCGCGCTCTTCTACGGCGTGCTCGCGCTGGCCGGCCTCGGTCTCGTCGCCGGTTTGGCGCAGTCGTTGTCGAAGGTCTCCCTCGACTCCACGATCCAGAGCGGGGTGCCGGTCTCGGTGCAGGCCAGCGCCTTCGCCCGCAGCGACACCACGCTGCAGCTGGCGTGGGTCATCGGGGGCTTCGTGGGGATCGCGCTCCCCCAGTCGGCCCGGCTCGGCCTCGGAGTGGCGTTCGCGGTGCTGCTGGCCTGGACGGTCTTCGTGCTCTCGTCGCGGCCGAGCGCACCGCACGGTCGACCCCGGCCCGGG
>JBFJKO010000307.1:0-4604 GCA_041634935.1 Nocardioides sp. | reverse complement strand
GTCGGGCTGGAGGCCCGCGGCCGCGAGCGTGGGGTGCTGGCGTGCTCCGTGCACCCGGGTGCGATCCTCACCAACCTCGGCAAGCACCTGACCGAGGAGGACGTCGCCGAGCTGATGGCACCGGACGCCGACGGCAACGTGGCGATCCCCGAGTTCAAGACGCCCGAGCAGGGCGCGGCGACTGCGGTCTGGGCCGCCACGAGCCCGCTGCTCGTCGGCCACGGGGGCGCCTACCTGGTCGACTGCGACGTCGCACCGTGGGCGGACGACGACGAGGCCGGCGGCAGCGACTCCCGCGGGGTCAAGCGCTACGCGGTCGACCCTGCGGAGGCCGAGCGGCTGTGGGCGTGGTCGGCCGCGATGACCGGGGTCGACGCCTTCGGCTGAGGGTTTCGAGGCTCGCTTCGCTCGCACCTCAACCACCGTCGGGGGCCTCAATCAGCGTTGCCGCCGGTCACCACTTGAGGTGGTGGCTCAGGTCGCCGACCTGGTCGACGTACATCGTGCGCGAGTCGAACCACCACCGACCGGTGCCGAGCGCCGCGCCGTCCACGTCGTCGAGGCGCTGGAACGTGTCGCGGTAGTGGCCGGTGATGATGATCTGGAGCGGGAGGTCGTCGGTGGCCTGGGTGACCAGATAGCTGGTCCGGGCCGTCGCCGTGCCGGCCTCGTCGTCGACGTCGATGATGGCGTTGGTGGTCACGTGCTTGGTCTTCGGCGTGCCGTCGTCGTAGAGGCGGGTCGCCATCTCGTACATCGAGCGCACGCCGTCGCGCCCCTCGAAGACCGTCTCGGGCGGGCCGTCCTCCTGGCCGAGGATCCGGCCGTGGGCGAAGAGATCGGCCACCCCGTCGAGGTCGCCGGCGTCGATGCGCAGGGCGTAGGTGTGGAGCAGGTTCTCGATCGCACGTGCGCTGTCGGTCACGGCGAGGAGCATAGGCTGCGCGCTCATGACACCACCAGAGCGGTTTTCGGTCACCTCCGTCGTCGCGGCGGCACGGCGCAAGGAGGGGCTCGACGACTTCGGGCCCGGCGGCACGTCGGCGTTCGAGGAGCCGCTCGGCGTGCTGCTCGACGCCTACCGCTCGGCGGGGCTGCACGAGATCGGCGCGATGATCCTCGGCGGCGGTGTCGTGCACTCGCTGCGCATGCGCCTGCGCGCCGAGGAGTGGGTGCGCCGCCACCCCGAGATCCTCGACGAGGACGTCAGCGACCCGATCGTGGTGGTCGGGATGATGCGCTCCGGCACCACCCTCGCGCAGCGGCTGCTCGCGGCCGACCCCCGGTTGCGCAGCGTCCGGGGGTGGGAGGTCCTCGAGGTCGCCCCGCCCCTGGACCTCGACCTCAGCGCGTCTGCGCCCGATCCCCGCATCGCCGCCGGCCTGGCCCGGCAGGAGCAGACCCAGCAGCTCGCCCCGGACCTGTTCGCCATCCACCCGATGTATGCTCTCGAGGCGGAGGAGGAGATCGTCTTCCTCGCCGACGCGTTCCTCTCGCACGTGCCGGAGTCGGGTGCGCACGTGCCGGCCTACCGCGAGTGGCTCGACCGCCAGGACTTCACGCCGGCCTACGACCACCTGCACCGGATGCTCCAGCTGCTGCAGTGGCAGCAGCGGCGTCGCGAGGACGGCGGTGGCTCCGGGGCACCCCGTCGGCGCTGGGTGCTGAAGACGCCCGCGCACCTGGGCTACCTCGACGACCTCCACCGGCGCTTCCCCGGTCTCCACCTCGTGCACCTGCACCGCGACCCGCGGGCGACCATCCCGTCGGGCGCCAGCCTCAACACCACCCTGCACCGGATGCATGCCACGGACGTCGACCCGCACCGGATCGGCGCCGACTGGATCGAGCGGATGGGCTGGACCAACGACCGGGCGCTGGCGACGCGCAGGTCCTGGTCGGCGCCGGCCACCGACCTGGCCTTCGAGGAGCTCGTGCGTGACCCGGTCGGCACGATCGCCCGCGTCTACGCCGCGATCGGCCTCGACCTCGACGCGCCGGCCGAGGCCGGCATGCGGGACTGGCTCGAGCGACGGCCCCGCGAGGTCGGGCGCCCCGACTACGACGCGGCGTCGTTCGGGCTCTCGGACGCTGCGATCGACGAACGGTTCGCGGCGTACAACCAATCGTTTCGTCAGTACTGACATGTGACCCCGATCACTGGTACGTTCGCGGCGTGCCGACCTCCCCGGGCTCCGTCCCCACCCACTCAGCCGACCTCGACCGCGCCTTCGACGGCGTCCTCGACCACCCCGTCGCGACGGCGGAGCAGCACGAGCACGAGCTCGCTGCCCTCGACCTCCTCGCGCACCCCACGGTCAAGGCCGCCTCCGCGGCCGTCGCCGAGACCTGGCTGAGCCGGGCCAAGGCCTCCCCAGCCATGCGCGAGCGCTTCGACGCCGCGTTCGAGGAGGTCATGTTCTCCGCGGCGGTGTGGTCGCTCAACTCCGACCCGCTGCGTCCGAAGGTCACCTGCATCACCCGACTGGCCCACCCGGTCGGTGAGCGCCGGGTCCCGGGGTCGCGCTGGGGGATCGACAACCCCGACACGGTCTACCGCACGATCCCGATCTCCGGGGCGGAGCGCTACGAGATCCGGGGGCGCGTGGGCGCGGGCCGGATGACCGAGAACTACTTCACCCTCTGGAACGCCCACATGGGCACCGTCGACGTGCTCGACGGCCGCCGCATGCACGTCGAGGACGACGGGTCGTTCGTGATCACCGTCGACGCCGACCCGGCCGGCGGGCGTCCCAACCACGTGCGCTCGACGCCCGAGGCCCACGAGTTCTACATCCGCGACGTGCTCCTCGACTGGTCGCTCGACGACCCCAACCACATCACCGTCGAGCGACTCGGACCGGAGCCGGCGACGCCGCCGCGCACCCTCGACGAGCAGGCCGAGGTGACCGCGGCGATGATGGCGCACTTCGCGGACTTCACGGGCAAGCTCAGCCACGGGATGTACAAGACCCCGCCCAACCACTTCGCACTGGCCTTCCAGGCCGACCACACCGGGGCGATGCGCAACCAGGTGTACGTCGCCGGCCGCTTCGAGCTCGAGCCCGGCCAGGCCTTCGTCGTCGACGTGCGCGACGGCGGCGCGGAGTACTTCACGGTGCCGCTGTCGAACATCTGGGGCACCACCCTCGACATCTACGACCGCACCGGCAGTCTCAACAAGGCGCAGTCGGTGCCCAACCCCGACGGCAGCTACACCTACGTCATCGGCCCCGACGACCCGGGCGTCGCCAACTGGATCGACTCCGACGGGCTGCTCGAGGGGATCCTGACCCTGCGGATGGCGGAGTTCGGCGCGGGCGGTCCGACCCCCGACCTGTCGGCCGCCGGCCGCGTCGTCGACCTCGACCGGCTGGACGCCGAGCTGCCCGACGTCCCGCGGCTCACCGCTGCCGAGCGAGGCGCGCAGCTCGACCTGCGTCGCGCCGGCTACCTGCGCCGTCTGCCCGAAGGGACCTGCTGATGAGCACCACCGAGTCCTCCCGCTGGCTGATCACCGGTTGCTCCACCGGGATCGGGCGCGAGATCGCACGCTGCGCGCTCGAGGCCGGTCACCGGGTCGCGGTCACCGCCCGCCGGGTGGAGACCGTCGCCGACTTCGTCGACGACTTCGGCGACCAGGCGATCGCCCTGCCGTTGGACGTGACCGACCGGGGCGCGATCGACGCAGCGGTCCTCGCGTGCCAGGAGGCCTTCGGCGGGATCGACGTGCTGGTCAACAACGCCGGCTACGGCTACCTCTCGGCCGTCGAGGAGGGCGACGACACCGAGGTCAGGCGTCTCTTCGACACCAACTACTTCGGGGTGGTCGACACCCTCAAGGCGGTCCTTCCGGGGATGCGGCGACGGGGGAGCGGACGCGTCATCAACATCTCCTCGATGACCGGCCTGGTCGCGAACCCGCCCAACGCCTACTACTCCTCCACCAAGTTCGCCCTGGAGGCGCTGACCGAGGCGCTCGCCAAGGAGGTCGGCCCGCTCGGGGTGAAGGTCACCGCCGTCGAGCCGGGAGGGTTCCGCACCGACTGGGCCAAGCGCTCGATGAAGGAGGCGACGGTCCCGATCGACGACTACGCCGGCGACGTCGGCGTGCGCAAGGACCTCATCAAGCAGTTCGCCGACCACCTGCCCGGAGACCCGCGCAAGGTCGGCGAGGCGGTCGTCATGATCGCCGGCCTCGACGACCCGCCGTTGCGCCTGCTCCTCGGTGCCGACGTCCTCAAGGCCACCCGCGACAAGCTCGCCGAGCTCGCCGCCTCCATCGACGAGTGGGAGCCGGTCACCCTCGACGTCGGCTTCGAACGGAGCTGATCACCATGGGCGCCAGGCGTACGTCGAACAGGTCACCGCGCGCTGCGGCCGCGGCAGTTGCGGCAGGGCTGTGCCTGGCCCTGGCAGCCTGCGGCAGCAACATCGAGCCCGGCCAGGCCGGCGAGGCCGCCGGGCTGGGGCAGGCGGGTGGCGGCGGCGTGGTCGCGCCCGGCACCGACTCCGGCGTCCCGGTCGACGCCGCCCCCGGCGCCGTCGAGCCGGGCGTGGCGCCGGACCCGGGCGCAGGTGCGCCCGAGCCGGGCACCTCGGGC
>JBFJKO010000306.1:0-4618 GCA_041634935.1 Nocardioides sp. | reverse complement strand
CTCGACGGCGGCCGCGACCATGGCGTCGGCAGTCGAACGCTCCCCCACGTCGCCCTCGACGATCGCGACCTCGGCGCCGAGCCCCTTGATCTCGTCGGCGGCCTCGTCGGCCGCCCCTGGCAGGTCGTTGAGGACGATCCGCGCCCCGGCCTTCGCCAGCGCGACGGCCTCCGCCCGGCCGAGGCCGGCCCCGGCCCCGGTGACGATGGCGACCTTTCCGTCGAGGTCGGTGCTGCTCACGCTCAGTCCTCCAGCTTGATGGCGGCGCGCGGGCAGGCCGCCACGGCGCGCTTGACGTCGTCGATCGTCTCGGGCGTCGTCTCCTCGGCCTTGACGACGAGGAAGTCGTCGTCGTCGAGCTCGAAGACCTCCGGGGCCATCGCCTCACACAGGGCGTTGGACTCGCAGAGGTCGAAGTCCACCTTGATCTTCATGGCTGCCTACCTTTTCTCGGGAGTTGCTGGACTCAATGGCCTTCGGAGGAGTGACCGGGGAACACCTTCGCGCTCGGGTCGATCGCGACGGTGGCGTTGTTGACCGCGGTGGCGGCCTCGCCGAAGCCGACGGCGATCAGGCGCACCTTGCCGTCGTACTCGGTGATGTCACCGGCGGCGAAGACGCGCGGGAGGTTGGTGCGCATGGCGGGGTCGACCAGGACGTGACGCTTGGACACCTCGATCCCCCACTCCTGCAGCGGGCCGAGGTCGGCGATGAAGCCCAGGGCGGCGACCACCGCCTGGCAGGGCAGGGTCGTCGTCTCGCCGGCGACCTCGACGTCGACCGACTCGACGGCGTCGGTGCCGTTGATCGCGACGACCTCGGCGCTGGTGATCATCCGCACCGAGGAGTCGCGCACCTGCTGCACCGTGCGCTCGTGGGCGCGGAAGGCCTCGCGGCGGTGGACGAGCGTCACGGAGGCGGCGACCGGCTCGAGGTGGACCGCCCAGTCGAAGGCACTGTCGCCGCCACCCACGATGACGACGTCCTTGCCGGCGTACGGCGCAAAGCTCGGCACGAAGAACTCGAGACCGCGGCCCAGCCAGTCGCCCTGCGCCGGCAGCGGGCGCGGGCTGAAGCGGCCGATCCCCGCGGTGATCAGCACGGCACCGGCCTGCACGCTCGTGCCGTCGTCGAGACCGACCACGACGCCGTCGTCGGTCGTCGTCAGGGTCGCAGCCGTGCGGTCGAGCAGGTAGGTCGGCTCGGCGGTGGCCGCCTGCGCGACGAGGCCCTCGACGAGGTCGCGGCCCTTGACGCTGGGGAAGCCGGCGACGTCGAGGATCTGCTTCTCGGGGTACATCGCGGTGATCTGGCCGCCGAGCTCGGGCAGGGAGTCGACCACGGCGACCCGGTGGCCCCGGAAGCCCGCGTAGTAGGCGGCGAAGAGGCCCGTCGGGCCGGCTCCGATGATCAGGAGGTCGGCCTCGACCGGATCGGCACGGGGGTCCGCGGCGGGAGTCGTCACGTCCGCGATCCTTCCCCCTCCTGGGTCGAGCAGCAATGGCCTGGCACCGGACAGGAACTATAACCTGTTCTAGTTCTGCTGAACGCTAGCCTCCTCGGTGCGTCATGGCAAGATCGTCAGACCCCCACGAGTGGAGCCGGAGGAGACGTGGCGAGCGACGACAGGACGCGCGCAGGCGCCGTCTGGGCCGCCTTCGCGCACGATCCTCGCGAACGCGCCCACGCGGGGCTGCGGGCCTCCGACGCCGACCGCGACCTGGTCACCGGCGTCCTCGCGGCTGCGTACGCCGACGGACGGCTCGACCGCGAGGAGCACGACCAGCGCTCCGAGACGGCGGCGTCCGCGCGCACGCTGGGCGAGCTGGCGCCCCTGGTCGTCGACCTGGTGCCCGACACCGCCACCAGCTCCGAGCTCGACGCCCGGGCCACCGAGCTGTGGCGGGACCGGCGCCGCAACGCCCTCGTCGGGTTCGCCGCGCCGAGCCTGATCTGCTGGGCGATCTACGTCGCCGGCAACGGGCTGACCCTCGACGGCTACCTGTGGCCCCTCATCGTGATGGCCGCCACCGGGGCGCACCTGCTCCGCACCCTCACGAGCGGACCGGAGATCCGCCGCGAGGAGCGCCGCCGGCTCGAGAAGCAGCAATCCAAGGCGCTGCGCAAGCGCCCCTGGCGCGGCTAGCGGCCGGCCTCGAGCTCGACCCGGTCGATGACCGCTCGGGTGCGTCGGCGGTAGCGCAGGATCTGCCAGACGCCCACGCCCCAGAGCACGTACTGCGTGCTGAAGGCCCACTGGAACGCACTCGGTGAGTAGTCGGTCGACGAGCCGGGCGTGCGCCAGTCGAGGACGAGGCCGATGCCCAGCACCAGCACCAGGCTGGCCGCGAAGCCGGCCTGGTTGATGATCCCGGTGGCGCTCGCCAACCGCTCGGCCGGGTTGGAGGTGCGCGCGAGGTCGAAGCCGATCATCGAGGCCGGGCCGCCGAAGCCGATCACCTGGGTCAGGACGACGAGCAGCCACAGCGGGGCCGGCCCGGGCCAGAGCAGGACGACGGTCCAGACCACGACGATCGCTGCGACGATGACCAGCACCATCGATGAGCGGTGCCACGGGTGGCGCGCGACGAGCAGCCCGAGCAGCGGACCGGAGTACATGAAGGCGACCACGATGAGCGTGAGCAGCACCCCGGCGCGGGTCGGGGAGAGCCCCTCGCCCTGCACGAAGTAGGGGTAGCCCCACAGCAACGCCATCGCGGTCGCGTTGAACTGCGTGGTGAAGTGCATCCAGAAGCCGAGGCGGGTGCCGGGGTGTGCCCAGGACGCCGACAGGCTCGACCGGACGCCGGGCCACGAGAGCCGCGGCCCCGGCATCCGACGCCCCTCGGGAGCGTCGCGCACGACCAGCAGCAGCCCGAGCGCGAGGACCGCGCCGAGGGCGGCCGAGGTGAGGTACGCCGCCGTCCAGCCGACCTCGCGGAGCGCGAAGGTCATCGGCACCGCGGCCGCGACCGCACCGACCTGTCCGATCGTCCCGGAGAGCTGGGTGATCAGCGGCACCCGTCGCGACGGGAACCACCGGCTGACCAGGCGCAGCACGCAGATCCACGTCATCGCGTCGCCCATCCCGACGAACGTGCGCGCGACGACCGCGCCCACGTAGCTGTCGGTGAGGGCGAAGCCGGTCTGGGCCAGGCTCAGGACCAGGACGCCGCTCAGCATCACCGCGCGCGGACCGTAGCGGTCGACGAGCAGCCCGACCGGGATCTGCATCGCCGCGTAGACCAGCAGCTGGAGCATCGTGAAGACCGCCAGCTGCGAGGCCGAGATGCCGAACCTCTCGGAGGCCTCGAGGCCGGCCACCGCCAGCGAGGTGCGGTGGAAGATCGCCAGGAGGTAGGTAGCGACCGCGACGCCCCAGACGGCGTACGCGGCAGGGCCACCGAGGCGTGAGGTCACGAAGGGAGGCTAGTGCGAGCGCTTCGGACGACCTACTTGGTCGCCTCCATCATCTGCCGGAGCTCCTTCTTGAGGTCGTTGATCTCGTCGCGCAGGCGTGCGGCGAGCTCGAACTGGAGCTCGGCGGCGGCGGTCCGCATCTGCTCGGTGAGGTCCTGGATGAGCTCGGCCAGCTCGGAGCTGGGCAGGCCGGCGAGGTCCTTCGCGTGGTGACCGGACGCCTTCTCCCCGAGGACCGGGACCGTCTGTCGGCCACCCGCCTTGGGCTTCACCCCGCCCGCGCGGCCCTTCGCCTCGGTGCCGGCCCAGGTCTGGAGCAGCGCCTCGGTGTCCTCGGAGTCGCGCGCGAGCATCTCGGTGATGTCGGCGATCTTCTTGCGCAGCGGCTGGGGGTCGACGCCGGCGGCCTTGTTGTAGGCCACCTGCTTCTCGCGTCGGCGGTTGGTCTCCTCGATCGCCCTCTCCATCGAGGGCGTGATCTTGTCGGCGTACATGTGGACCTGGCCGGAGACGTTGCGCGCCGCACGACCGATGGTCTGGATGAGCGACTTGTCGGAGCGCAGGAAGCCCTCCTTGTCGGCGTCGAGGATCGAGACCAGCGACACCTCGGGGAGGTCGAGGCCCTCACGGAGCAGGTTGATGCCGACGAGCACGTCGTACTCCCCCATCCGCAGCTCGCGCAGCAGCTCGATGCGGCGCAGCGTGTCGACCTCGGAGTGGAGGTAGCGCGTGCGGATGCCGGCGTCGAGGAGGTAGTCGGTGAGGTCCTCGGACATCTTCTTGGTCAGCGTGGTCACCAGGACCCGCTCGTTCTTCTCGGCGCGGGTGCGGATCTCGTGGATCAGGTCGTCGATCTGCCCCTTGGTCGGCTTGATCACGACCTCGGGGTCGATCAGCCCGGTCGGGCGGATGATCTGCTCCACGACGTCGCCCTCGACCTTGTCGAGCTCGTAGTTGCCCGGGGTGGCGGAGAGGTAGATCGTCTGGCCGACCCGTTCGAGGAACTCCTCCCAGCGCAGCGGGCGGTTGTCCATGGCGCTCGGCAGCCGGAACCCGTGGTCGACGAGGTTGCGCTTGCGCGACATGTCGCCCTCGTACATGCCGCCGATCTGCGGCACCGCGACGTGCGACTCGTCGATGACGACGATGTAGTCCTCGGGGAAGTAGTCGAGCAGGCAGTTGGGCGCCGAGCCGGGGG
>JBFJKO010000305.1:0-4618 GCA_041634935.1 Nocardioides sp. | reverse complement strand
GGCGTGTGGCCTCTGCCACACGGGGCTCGACGGACGCGATCACCTCCAACATGGCGTCGTACGCTGCGGACGTCGTCTTGGCAAGGGATTCAGCGCTCATGCGGACAGCCTAGAGGGGCCCGCCGACGGGCTGCGGCGCACCTCGGGGCGTACCAGATCCTGGACAACCGTCTCATGACATGAGATTCCGGTTTGTGGAACCGGTGTCCGGAACCTGAGACTTGACCCCATGATCAGTGCTGCCACCTCGACCTGGCTCGTGACACGTCGTCACGTGGACCTCGGTCGTACCGGCAGCATGATGTGTTGGCCCCGCTGAGCTTCCGCTCTGTCCTTGTTCGCAACGGCGCGAGCACCCCTTTTCAGCGAAGGACCCCACCCCACACATGCCTGACCTCCGCTTCCAGTCCAAGCCGCCCGCCCACACCGAGATCCCGCGCCCCAAGCGCGCCGAGGGGCAGTGGGCGCTGGGCTACACCGAGCCGCAGAACAAGAACGAGCAGTCCAAGAAGGACGACGACCCGCTCAACGTCCGTGACCGCATCCGCTACACCTACTCCAAGCGCGGCTTCGCCTCGATCGACCCCGCCGACCTCCGCGGCCGCTTCCGGTGGATGGGCCTCTACACCCAGCGTGCGCCCGGCTTCGACGGCGGCAAGACCGCCACGGTCGCCGAGGAGGAGCTCGACGCGGAGTACTTCATGCTCCGGGTCCGCTCCGACGGCCAGCTGCTGAGCCACCAGGCCGTCCGGGCCCTCGGCACGATCGGCGTCGACTTCGGCCGCGACACCGCCGACGTCACCGACCGCGCCAACATCCAGTACCACTGGATCCGCATCGAGGACGTCCCGGAGATCTGGGACCGTCTCGACGCGGCCGGCCTCAGCAGCCTCGAGGCGTGCGGCGACTCGCCCCGCCCGTTCCTGGGCTCGCCGGTCGCCGGTGTCGCCAAGGACGAGATCATCGACGGCTCCCCGGCGCTGCAGGAGATCTTCGACCGCTTCATCGGCGACCCCGCCTTCTCCAACTTCCCCCGCAAGTTCAAGACCGCGCTCACCGGCCACCCGAGCCACGACGTCTCCCCGGAGACCAACGACGTCTCCTTCGTCGCGACCGTCCACCCCGAGCACGGCCCCGGCTTCGACTGCTGGGTCGGCGGCGGGCTGTCGACCAACCCGATGCTGGCCCAGAAGATGGGGGTGTGGATCCCGCTCGACGAGGTGGCCGACGTGTGGGAGGCCGTCGCCTCGGTCTTCCGTGACTACGGCTACCGCCGGCTGCGCTCGCGCGCGCGGCTGAAGTTCCTCGTCGCCGACTGGGGCATCGAGAAGTTCCGCGAGGTCGTCGAGAAGGAGTACCTCGGGCGCGCGCTCGTCTCCTGCGACTCCCCCGCCTCCCCCGTCGGCCACCGTGACCACATCGGCGTCCACGAGCAGAAGGACGGCAAGTTCTACGTCGGGGTCGCCCCCGTCGCCGGGCGCATCTCCGGCTCCCTGCTGGTCCGGCTCGCCGACACCATCGAGGAGTTCGGGCTCGCCGGCGCCCGCCTGACGCCGTACCAGAAGATCGTGCTGATCGGCGCGGACGCCGACCGGGTCGAGGCCCTCGTCGCCCGCCTCGACGAGATCGGGCTCTCGGCTCGGCCGTCGCAGTGGCGCCGCAACACGATGGCCTGCACCGGCATCGAGTTCTGCAAGCTCGCGATCGTCGACACCAAGGAGCGCGCCCGCGACCTCGTCGCCGAGCTCGAGCGGCGCTTCCCCGACCTCGACACGCCCATCACGGTCAACGTCAACGGCTGCCCCAACGCCTGCGCGCGCACCCAGGTCGCCGACATCGGGCTCAAGGGCCAGCTGGTCATGCAGGACGGCGAGCAGGTCGAGGGCTTCCAGGTGCACCTCGGCGGCGCCACCGGCCTCCAGGCCAACTTCGGCCGCAAGCTGCGCGCGCACAAGGTCACCAGCGCCGGCCTCGACGACTACGTCACCTCGGTGGTCACCAACTACCTCATCGACCGCAGCGACGCCTCGGAGAGCTTCACCACCTGGGTCGCCCGGGCCGACGAGGAGCTGCTCCGCGGCGAGAAGACCCTGGTGCCGCAGTGAGCGAGCGCGGCGTCCCCTTCCACTGCCCCTTCTGCGGCGAGCAGGACCTGTGGCCCCACGAGGTCACCGCCGAGGACGGCGAGGTGTCCTCGCCGCACGGCGCGTGGGAGTGCCGTGGGTGCCGCCGTGCGTTCTCGCTGAAGACGCTTGGGATCCTGCGCCGCGACGGGGAGGGGCTGCGATGAGCACCGCGACCACCCGCTCCGCCCGCGCCTTCCGGGGCGCCACCGCCGGCGGCCGCTCCCCCGAGGAGCTGCGCGACCTCGTCTCCCACT
This sequence comes from Nocardioides sp., assembly GCA_041634935.1. Taxonomy (GTDB): domain Bacteria; phylum Actinomycetota; class Actinomycetes; order Propionibacteriales; family Nocardioidaceae; genus Nocardioides. Next base: position 2,238 of record JBFJKO010000305.1, on the reverse strand, counting down.
GGGGCGCCGAGCTCGAGCTCGCCCCCGCCGAGACCATCATCGAGTGGGCCGCCGCGACCTTCGGCGAGCGCTTCGCCATCACCTCCTCGATGGGCGATGCCGTCCTGGCCCACGTGGCGCAGAAGGTCGTGCCCGGCGTCGACGTGGTCTTCCTCGACACCGGCTACCACTTCGCCGAGACCATCGGGACCCGCGACGCCGTCGAGGCGACGATGGACGTCACGCTGCTCTCGATCACGCCGAAGCAGACCGTCGCGGAGCAGGACGCCGAGCACGGCAAGGACCTCTACCGGACCGACCCCGACCTCTGCTGCGCCCTGCGCAAGGTCGCACCCCTGGCCGACACGCTCGCGCACTACGACGCCTGGGCCACCGGTCTGCGGCGCGCCGAGACCCACAACCGCGTCATCGCGCCGGTCATCGGGTGGGACGCCAAGAAGGGCAAGGTCAAGGTGTCGCCGCTCGCGCGCTGGAGCGACGAGCAGGTCGAGACCTACGTCCAGGACAACGGCGTCCTGGTCAACCCGCTCGTCTACGACGGCTACCCCTCCATCGGGTGCGCGCCCTGCACCCGACGCGTCGCACCCGGCGACGATCCGCGCAGCGGGCGCTGGGCCGGCACCAGCAAGACCGAGTGCGGGATCCACACCTGACCTGACCCGCCTGCTCGACCGCACGACCAGCACCCCCCGTTCGGCTTGTCACAACGCATGATCACGAGAGGAACGTTCCTGATGCCTGCTCCCGCCCTGGTGGCCCTGGCCCACGCGAGCCGCGACTCGCGGACCGCTTCGACCGTGACCGCCCTGGTCGCCGAGGTGAAGGCACAGCGCCCCGACCTCCGCGTCGAGCGCGCCTTCCTCGAGAGCGCCGACGTCCCGGCCCGCGCCACCAAGCCGGCGTTCCAGACGGTGGTCGACCGCCTCGTGAAGGCCGGCCACGACGAGATCGTGATCGTGCCGCTCGCCCTGTCGGAGGTCGAGATCGACTCCGTCGAGATCGCCGGCGCGCTCGCCCAGGCCACCGCGCGCCACCCCGGGCTCGAGCTCCGGCTCAGCGGGCTGCTCGGGCTGGAGGCGTGCTTCCTCGAGGTCCTCGACGAGCGCCTGCGCGAGGCGCTGCGCGCCTCCCGGGTGCGCGAGCTCGACGCGCTCGTGCTGGCCGCCGCGGGCTCGACCGACGCCCTGGCCAACCAGTCGGTGGCACGCCTGGCCCGGCTCTGGGGCACGCACCACAAGCTGCCCGTCTCCGCGGCCTACGCCTCGAGCGCGCCGCCGGCCACCGGCGAGGCCGTGCGCGCGTTCCGTGCCGAGGGACGCCGCCACATCGCGGTCGCCTCGCTCTTCCTGAGCCCGGGTCTGCTCACCGACCGCTCGACCGAGATGGCCCTCGAGGCCGGCGCGGTGGCGGTCTCCGAGCCGCTCGGCGCCCACCCCGAGGTCGCCCGGATGATCCTCGCCCGCTACGCGGTCGGCGCCGTGGAGCTCGTGCCGGTCTGATTTCCCGCGCGGGATCGCCCGGACCCGCCCGTACCGCCCGGACCTGGGCCCGCTGGTCCTGTCGTCAGCGGACCAGGCACCGGAGCAGGTGCTCGACCTCGGCGGCGGGGTCGGTGCTGGTGCCGCCGTGCACCGGGCCCGGCTGGAGGACCGTGCTGCGCGGTGCCTTGAGGAAGCCGAAGCGCTGGCTGGTCGTCGCCCGGCCGGCCGGTCCGGCAGCCGGGGCCCCGGCGCAGACCGCGTCGACGAACCGCAGCGAGGCCCGCAGCTGCTCGGCGTCGACGTCACCGCCGAGGGCTACGAGCCGGGCCTCGTCGACGTGCCACGCGCTGCGCAGCACGTCGGTGCCGTGGCAGTAGAGGACGACGCCGACGTTGAGGAACTCCTCGCGGTCGACGCGTGGCACGCAGCGCAGGACGACGTACTGGTAGGCCTCACGGGTCGGGGCGGGGGTCCCGGTCATCTCAGGCAGCTCAGCCATCTCAGGCACCCGTCCCGGGCAGCCACTGCCGCGTCGCGAGACGAGCGGTGAGGAACTCGACGTACGCCGCACGCAGCGCCGCCGGTGTCTCGGCGCCGGGCACTGGCTCGAGCCAGACGTCGGGCACGAGGTCGACGACCTCGGCGAGCAGGGCCGGCGTGTCCAGCGCCGAGAGCCGCTCGTCGGCCTCGGGCAGCGCCGTGGCCGACTCGAGCGGCACGTGGTCGGAGGAGTCCCAGGGCTGGGCGGCGAAGCGCG
>JBFJKO010000304.1:0-4628 GCA_041634935.1 Nocardioides sp. | reverse complement strand
TGTTGAGGTATGGGCTAGATTCCTCAACATCAGGGTGAGGTTACCGGGAAACACCGAGGGTCCCACGAACTCCCCGCCCGGTCGCAGAGGAGTGAGTGTCATGTCCAGTACCACCACCAGTTCGACCACCAGCAGCACCGCAGCCCCCCTCCGGGTCACGCTCATCGACGACTCGGACCTCGCCACCGCGGGCTTCGAGGCGATCCTGGCCCCCTTCGGTCACCGCGTGGAGCTCGTCGACGCCCGCGAGGCCATTGCCCGGCCCGAGTCGCTCGACGTCGTGCTCTACGAGCCCCTCGGCCTGCACGGCACCGCCGAGTCGCTGCTGCGCGACCTCCAGCGCCAGGTCGACGGCCCCACCGCCGTCTACAGCTGGGCCGAGGTCGAGCACCTCCCCACGCCGACCGCGCGCCCCTACCTGTCGAAGAACCTCACCGCCTCGCGCCTGGTCGTCAGCCTCGAGGACCTCGCCGCCGGACGGTTCAAGAGCCCGGAGCCGGCGCCTGCGCCGGTCGCGGTCGAGGAGAAGGAGCCGGAGGTGGACCACGGCGGCCGTCGCGACTCCGACGCGCTGCGCGTGCTCACCGCCCGCGAGTGCGACATCGTCGAGCTCATCGTGGCCGGCATGAGCAACAAGGAGATCGGCGACGAGCTCTCGCTCAGCGTCAACTCCGTGAAGACCTACATCCGCACCGCCTACCGCAAGATGGGCGTCCAGCGCCGCACGCAGGCGATGCTCTGGGCGCTCGAGCACGGACTGGGCGTGCGCCCCGAAGCGCTCGTCGGATGACCTTCGAAGAATCCTCCACAAACCCATCCACAACCTGTGGAAGTATGGCGGTCCACCATGAGCGGTAAGAGCACGCAGAGCATGTCCGACCGAGGAAGCAGGGTGTTGAGAGCGGTGTCAGATCCTCACGAGCCGTCGCTGAGCATCGGCGACCTCGCGGAGGCGACCGGCGTCTCGGCGGGCACCCTGCGGATCTGGGAGACCCGGCACGGCTTCCCGGTGCCGACCCGCCTCGCCAGCGGCCACCGTCGCTACGGCGACGACGCCGTGGAGGCGGTCCGACTGGTCGCCGCGCTCCGTGACTCCGGGGTCCGGCTCGACGCCGCGATCGCCCGCACCCTCCAGGCCGGCGAAGAGGTGACTCCGCCTTCGGAGTCCGTCTTCGCCCGACTGCGCCAGACCCACCCGACCCTGCTGCCGGCCCGGCTCACCAAGAGCACGCTGCTGGCGATGTCGTGGGCGATCGAGGACGAGTTTTGCGCGCAGGCCGGACGAGGTCACGTCTTCGGCGCCTTCCAGGAGCGGCACCGCTACCACTCGGCCCGCAACCGCTGGACCGACATCTCCCGCGTCTCCGCCTCGACGTTCGTCTTCGCCGACTTCGACGGGGTCGAGGAGGGCCCGCCGACGCTGATCCCGCTGGCGCCCGACGCCCCGATGATCCGCGAGTGGGCCGTCGTCTGCGACGCCCCCACGATGGCCGTGGCCCTGACGGCCTGGGAGCTGCCCGGCCAGAGCGAGGTGCGCGACTCCGAGCGTGTCTTCGAGACCCTCTGGACCGTCGAGCCCACCGCCGTGCGCGAGGCCGCCCAGGTGTGCGCGGCGTTGGCCGCCGAGGCCGGCTCCGAGCGGGCTGCTGCCGTGGTCGAGGAGCTGTCCGAGCCGGTCGACGCCCACGGCGCCGACATCGGCGCGCTCACGTCGCTCTTCAACCGGTCGGTCTCGTACGTCGACGCCGCGCCGCGCAGCTAGGCGTGGTGGCCCCGGGTGGACGCTGACGTCGTCGTCGTGGGCGCGGGCCTCGCCGGGCTCAGGTGCGCGTCCGAGCTGGCGTCATCGGGGCTCGAGGTGGTCGTGCTGGAGGCCGACGACGAGGTCGGTGGCCGCATCCGCACCGACCGGGTCGACGGCTACCAGGTCGACCGGGGCTTCCAGCTGCTCAACCCCGCCTACCCCGCCGTACGACGCTGGGTGGACGCCGACGCGCTGCGTCTCGGCACGTTCGAGGCCGGCGTCGCGGCGCTCACCGACGAGCGGTTGATCCGGCTCGGCCACCCGCTCCGGGCGCCGCGGCTGCTCGCCGCCACGCTGCGCGGGGTCGGGGGCCAACTCGGCGACGTGCCGTCGCTGCTGCGCTGGCTGCGTCCGCTGGCGCACCGCACGGACGTCACGCACCTACAGGCGCTGCGCCGTCGTCCCGACCTCACCCTGGCCGCGTCCCTCGACGCAGCCGGCGTCTCCGGCACGCTGCGCCGCGTGCTCGAGCGCTTCTTCGCCGGGGTGCTCCTCGACGACTCCGGCACCTCGTCGGCCGCCTACGCCCGGTTGCTCACGGCGACCTTCGTCTCCGGCAACCCGGGCCTCCCGGCGGCCGGGATGCAGGCCCTGCCCCGCCAGGTCGCGGCGCCGCTGCGCGGTCGCGTCCGTCTCTCCACCCCGGTGCGGGAGGTGCGGCCCGGCTCGTCGGGCTTCACGGTGCGCACCGACGACGGCGCCCTCACCTGCCGCCGGGCCGTGGTGGCCACCGGTCAGCAGGCCGCCGCGCGCCTCACCGGCCCCGCCGGGCTGCCGGAGGAGCCGGCGCACGGGGTGGTGACGCACTGGTGGTCGGCCACCGTCGAGCCCACGCGCCACCGCGTGCTCCACGTCGACGCCCGCACCCGCCCGACCGGGCCGCTGGTCAACACCGCTGTCGTCTCGCACGCCGCCCCCACCTACGCACCCGCCGGACGGCACCTCGTGCAGGCCTCGGCGCTGATGGGCCGCGACCGTCCCACCCCGGGCGAGCCGGCGATGCGGCGCCACGCCGCCGAGCTGCTGCGTGCCGACGGCTTCACCGAGTGGCAGAGCGTGGCGCGCCACGAGATCCCGCGGGCGCTGCCGGTGCAGCCGGCGCCGCTGGACGTCGCCCGTCCCGTGGTGCTGCCCGACGGCCTCGTCGTCTGCGGCGACCACCGTGACACCGCGTCGATCCAGGGGGCGCTCGTGAGCGGTCACCGGGCCGCGCAGGAGGTCCGCAGGCTCCTCGCTGCCGGTCGTTGAGGGTCCGACGAGGGTCGCCGACCGGCCGCGGCTCGTCAGAGCAGGTCGGGCGCCAGGGTGGTGACCCCGACGGCCAGGCCGGCGAGGTTGGCGCCCAGGAGGGCCAGGGTCCACACGAGCGCCGGCACCCGGGTGAGCCGGGCCAATTGGTCCGGATCGGTGGTGCGGCGCCGGGTGCGGCCCGTCCCGAGCAGCTCGACCAGCGGACGGGGTGCCGCCAGCAGGAGCACCCAGGCGATCAGGTAGGCCACGACCGACTGCGCGGTCGGCGAGGCGTACCAGGTGAGCAGGGCGATGCCCGCCCCGCCGAGCAGCAGCGTGAGGGCGCCGTACAGGTTGCGCACCCAGACGAGCAGCGCCCCGGTGAGCAGGAGCAGCAGCCACAGCATCGCGACGCCTCTCCCGGCGGCGAGCAGGAGGGCGGCGCCGATGCCGACCGCGGCCGGTGCGAGGTAGCCGGCGGCGAGCATCGCGACCATGCCCGGTCCGGCCGGTCGACCCCGGGAGACGGTGAGGCCGGAGGTGTCGGAGTGCAGCCGGATGCCCTGCAGGCGCCGTCCCACCAGGAGCGCGACCACGGCGTGCCCGGCCTCGTGGACGACGGTGACCGGCAGGCGCACGCGCGGCCACGTCGCCGGAGCAAGCACGAGCGCCAGCGCGCAGGCGCCCGTGGCCAGCACGAAGCCGGCGTCGGGCACCGGCTGGACGGCGGTGGCCCGGTCCCACACCTCGGAGAGGAGACCGGGCTCGTCGCTGCGCACGAGTCCAGTGTGGCGCGCCCGGGCGTGCCGGGTTGAATGGCCCCATGGACACTCCCGCCGGCGCCTTCGAGCTCCCGATGACGATGGATCCCTTCTCGACCTACCTCGGGCTCGAGATGACCGAGGTCAGCGGCTCCCGGGTCGTGGCGACCTGGCGCGCCAAGCCCGAGCTGCACCAGCCCTACGGCATCGTGCACGGCGGTGCGCACTGCAGCGTCGTGGAGACGCTGGGCAGCATCGGCTCGGCGGTCTGGCTCGGCGACAAGGGCCAGTGCGTCGGCGTCAACAACAACACCGACTTCTTCCGCGCCGTCAGCGAGGGCGGACTGACCTCGGTCGCCACCCCGCTGCACCAGGGTCGCTCGCAGCAGCTGTGGGTCGTCGAGACCACTGCCGACGAGACCGGCAAGGTGATCGCCCGCGGTCAGCTGCGGGTGCAGAACCTCTACCCGCAGTCCTGACCTCGGCGGAGACAGCGAGGCTGAGGCCGGGCTGGGACGGGGCTGAGACCGGGCTGAGGACGCCGATCCGGCGGTTGGCGCGGTCGGGGGGTACGCTGGGTGCAGCATCGATCGGGCGAGCCTGCAGGCGTCGACGATCGGTGACTCCGCCCCGGTCTGAAGGCTGATCGGCGCGCGACTCCCGCCACGAGCAGCCCGGCACCGTCGGGTTGCGGTTGGCGGTGCCATACCGCCCCGGCGCGTGCGCCGCGGCGTCCCAGAGGAGGAAGAGCCTTTGGCTCGACGAGGCCAACGTCAGTCCGGCAGCACCCGTACGGCGCCCAAGAACGGCGCCAGCGGCAACCGGCGACCCCA
>JBFJKO010000303.1:0-4632 GCA_041634935.1 Nocardioides sp. | reverse complement strand
GGGGGCTTCGTCAACGGGCTCGTGCCTCGCCCTGCTCAGCCTCCAGGCGGGGGCTTCGTCAACGGGCTCGTGCCTCGCCCTGCTCAGCCTCCAGGCGGGGGCTTCGTCAACGGGCTCGTGCCTCGCCCTGCTCAGCCTCCAGGCGGGGGCGCCGTGCCTCGCCGCCCTCAGGACCCGGAGCGGGTGGCCCACCACTCGAGCAGCGCCGCCTTGGCGGCGTCGGGCTCGAGCGGACCCTGGTCGAGGCGCAGGTCGAGCAGGAACGCGTAGGCCTGACCGACCTCCCGTCCCGGCGCGAGGTCGAGGATCTCCATGATCTCGTTGCCGTCGAGGTCAGGCCGGATCGAGGCGAGCTCCTCGGCCTCCGAGAGGTGCGCGATGCGCGCCTCGAGCTCGTCGTAGGTGCGCCGCAGCCGGTCGGCCTTGCGCTGGTTGCGCGTGGTGCAGTCGGCGCGGGTGAGCACGTGCAGCCGCTCGAGCTGCTCCCCGGCGTCGCGCACGTAGCGGCGTACGGCGGAGTCGGTCCACTCCCCCGACCCGTAGCCGTGGAAGCGCAGGTGCAGCTCGACGAGCAGGCTCACGGCCTCGATCTCGTCCTTGGAGAAGCGCAGCGCCTTCATCCGCTTGCGGGTGATCTTGGCCCCGACGACGTCGTGGTGGTGGAAGGTGACGGTGCCGTCGTCGACGAAGCGACGCGTGCGCGGCTTGCCGACGTCGTGCATCAGCGCGGCGAAGCGCGCCACGAAGTCCGGGCCACCGCCAGGCAGCCGCGACTCGAGGCCGATCGCCTGCTCGAGCACGATCAGCGTGTGCTCGTAGACGTCCTTGTGCCGGTGGTGCTCGTCGCGCTCGAGCCGCAGCGCCGGGACCTCGGGCAGCACCAGGTCAGCCAGGCCGGTGTCGACGAGCAGGGTCAGGCCCCGCCGCGGGTACGGCGCGCAGATCAGCTTGACCAGCTCGTCGCGGATCCGCTCGGCCGAGATGATCGTGATCCGCTCGGCCATCGCGGTCATCGCGGCCACGACCTCGGGAGCGACGGTGAAGCCGAGCTGGGCGGCGAAGCGGGCGGCCCGCAGCATGCGCAGCGGGTCGTCGCCGAAGGAGTCCTCGGGCCGACCCGGGGTGCGCAGCACCTGCTCGGCGAGGTCGGCGATCCCGCCGAACGGGTCCTCGAACTCGCGACCCGGGAGGCTGACCGCCATCGCGTTGACGGTGAAGTCGCGCCGTCCGAGGTCGCCGGCGAGGTCGTCGCCGAACGCGACCGTCGGGTTGCGCGACTCCGGGTCGTAGCTCTCCGACCGGTAGGTCGTCACCTCGACGACCCACTCGCCGCGGCGCGCGCCGATGGTGCCGAAGTCGCGGCCCATGTCCCAGATGCCGCCGTCGCCCCAGCGCTTGAGGATCTTCTCGGTCTCCTCCGGGCGGGCGGAGGTGGTGAAGTCGAGGTCGTGGTGGGACCGGCCGAGCATCGCGTCACGTACCGGACCACCGACGAGGTGCAGTTCGTGGCCGGCCTCGGCGAAGAGCGCCCCGAGCCCGTCGATCACGGGTGCGAGCCGGTCGAGCTCGCGGGCCACCCGTGACTGCACCTCGACCATCGAGAGCGGGGCGGCAGCGGGCGGTGTGGACGGGACAGGCACGGCGCGGAGTTTACGACGCCGCGGCCGATACCCTCTCCTCGTGGTCGGTCCCCGTCGTTTCCTGCATGCCCTCGTGGGCCTGTCGGGTCTCGCGGTCGGACTGACCCTCGATCCTGCGCTCGCGTCGTCCGCCGCCCCGGTGCCGGGCGCCGTCGCGGCCGCGGTTCCGGCCGAGCCCGACACCGCCCCGCTGCGGGTGCGGATCGCCTCGTTGTCGAAGTCGTCACTCCCGGCCCGCGGCACGCTGCGCATCCGGGGCAGCGTCACCAACACCAGCGACGAGACCTGGACCACGATCAAGCTCTACCCGTTCTTCGGCGACGACCTCGCTCCGATGGACGAGCCCGCCGACCTCGACGCCGCGATGGACGTCGCCTACGACGCCCAGGTCGGCGAGCGACTGGTCAACGTCGGGGCCCCCGGACTGATCGAGCTGCTCGAGCCCGGCGAGACGGCGTCGTACGTCGTCACGGTGCCGACCGACGCGCTCGACGACGCCCTCGGCGTCGCCACCGACCGCCCTGCCGACGGCGGCGCCTACTGGTTCGGCGTGCACGCCCTCGGCCAGGGAGGCTCGCTACCCCGCGACAACTCCGCCGACGGCCGGGCCCGGACCTTCCTCCCCTACGTCCCGCGCCGCACCGACGCCGTCCCGGCGTCGTTGGTGGTGCCGCTGACCCACGCCGTGCTCTTCGACGAGGACGGCTCGGTGTCCGACGAGGAGCGGTGGACCCAGCGGCTGAGTCCCGGCGGACGGCTGCGCGACCTGCTGGCCCTCGGCCTGACCGGTGCCGCGGCCGACGTGCCGATCACCTGGCTCGTCGACCCCGCCCTCCTCGACGCGATCGGGCTCATGGCCACCGGCAACCCGCCTCGGTCGCTGGCCGCCACGCCCAGCCGCCCGAGGGACGAGCCCACCGAGCCGGGGTCGACCGACGCCCCGGGCGGGCCGTCGCCCTCCGAGCCGCCCGCCGCGCCGACCGACGAGCCGACCGACGAGGCCGGGGCGCCTGACGGGGAACAGCTCGACGACTCCCCCATCGCCAGGGCCGCGCAGGACTGGCTAGCTGCCGCGGCCGACGTCTTCACCGCCGGCGAGGTCGTCGCCCTGCCGTACGGCAACCCCGACGTCACCACCACGCAGCGTGAGGCCCCCGCCCTGCTCGACCTGTCGCTCGCGCAGAGCAGCAACGTGCTCGCCGACCTCGGCATCGAGCCGGACCCGGTCTTCGCGGCTCCCGGGGGGTACGTCGACGCCGCCCTCGCCGCGGTGACGCCCGAGGGCACACCGCTCCTGGTCAGCGACCGGTTCCTGCGCGCCACGGGTCCCACTGTCGGACGCCTGGGCGGCGACCGTCTCCTCGTGACCTCCGACGGCGCGGCGCAGGGCAGCCCCGGGCCGGGACGCTCGGTCACCGCGGTCGGGCTGCGCCAACGGATCCTGGCCGAGGCCGCCGTACGGGCGCTGCCCGACGACCCGGACGCCGTCGACGCCAGTGACCCCATCGACCCCACTGACCCCGCGGCGGACGACGTGCCCGTCGTGTCGGCGAACGGTCAACCCCTGGTGGTGCTGCTGCCCACCGCCTGGGACCTCTCGACCGCGGAGGAGCTCTTCGACGGGCTCGTCCGACCGTGGGTGAGCTTCGAGACGCTGAGCGCGGCCACGGCCACCACCCCGGCCGCGATCCTCGGGGTCGACGACCTCCTCGACACCACCGAGATCCTGCGCCGTGAGGTTGACCCGGAGACGTTCGACGCCGTCCAGGACCTGATCGACACCGGTGACGTGCTGCAACGGGTGCTCGTCGGCAACTCCGAGGTCGCGGCCCGGGTCACCGAGCAGGCGCTGAGCGGGTTGTCGTACTCGATCCGCCGCCAGCAGCGCGTCACGCGCGCCTCGCTGGCGCTCTCGACCAGGTGGCTCGAGGAGCAGCTCGGGGCGATCCAGATCACGACGTCCTCCGGGGTCACGCTGTCCGGCGACTCCGGCACGTTCGTGGTCACGCTGACCAACGACCTCGACCAGCCGGTGCTGGTGAGCATCACCGCGGTGAGCGACTCCGGGCTCGACATCCAGCCCGTCGAGCCGCTCGAGCTGGGACCCCAGAGCCGCACCAGCGTCCTGCTCACCGCCACCACGCAGACCAGTCGTGTGCACAACGTGAGCCTGATGGTCACCGACTCCACCGGGGCGCCGCTGGGCGCCAGCGACCAGCTCGCACTCAGGTCGGTGCTGGTGAGCAACGTCATCTGGCTGATCATCGGCGTCGGCGTCGGCACCCTCTTCATCGCCATCGGACTGCGCCTGCGGCGACGCATCGTCGCCGCGCGCCGCGCCCCCGCGGACCCGGCATGAGCGGTCCCGACCAGCCCGAGGCAGCCCGCACGCCGGACCGCTCGGACGAGCAGACCAGCGTGCTGTCGTCCAGCGCGGTGATGGCGGCCGGCACGCTGGTGTCGCGGCTGAGCGGCTTCGTGCGCTCGGCCCTGCTGGCAGCCGCGCTCGGCGCCTACCTGCACGCCGACATCTTCACGATCGCCAACACGATCCCCAACATGCTCTACATCCTGCTGGCCGGTGGCGTCTTCAACGCCGTCCTGGTGCCGCAGCTGGTGCGGGCCATGCGCAACGACGCCGACGGCGGCGAGGCCTACACCAACCGCATCGTCACCCTGGCCGCGCTGTTCCTGCTGGTGGTGACGGTCGCGCTGGTCGCCTTCGCCCCGACGGTGATGTCGCTCTACCTCGACTCCGAGTTCGACGGTGTCGACCGCACCGAGCAGCTCGCGTCGGTCATCGCCTTCGCGCGCTACTGCCTGCCCCAGGTCTTCTTCTACGGGATGTTCGTCCTCGTCGGACAGATCCTCAACTCCCGCGGCGTCTTCGGCCCGATGATGTGGGCACCGATTGCCAACAACGTCATCTCCGTCGCCACCCTGGTCGTCTACCTGTTCGTCTACGGCCCGGCCAGCGGCCCCGAGCGCTTCG
>JBFJKO010000302.1:0-4650 GCA_041634935.1 Nocardioides sp. | reverse complement strand
TCCTGCGCGAGCTGGCCGCGCTCCGCGGCGAGGAGAGCCCCGACGGGCAGGTCCGCAGCGGCCAGCAGAAGTCGGTCTTCGGCCGGCTGTTCGGACACTGAGCCCCCGCGACGCCTGCGACACCTGATGTCCCTGCCCTTCCACCTCGTCCCCGACCTCGCCTCCGCGCGGGTCGGTGACGTCGTCACCGTCGAGGGCGACGAGGCCCACCACGCGGTCGCCGTACGGCGGCTGCGGGTGGGGGAGCAGGTGGCCCTGACCGACGGGCGTGGCACGACCGTCGTCGGCGAGGTCGAGACGACGGGCAAGCGCGTGCTCACGGTCGCGGTGACCTCGGTCGAGTCCGGCTCCGAGCCCGCGCCCGAGCTCGTGGTCGTGCAGGCCCTGCCCAAGGGTGACCGCGGCGAGCTCGCTGTCGAGGTGCTGACCGAGATCGGGGTCGCGCGCGTCGTCCCGTGGGCCGCGTCGCGCTCCGTGGCGGTCTGGAAGGGCGAGCGCGCCGACAGGTCGTTGGCCAAGTGGCGCGCGACCGCCCGCGAGGCCGCCAAGCAGGCGCGCCGCTCCTGGCACCCTGAGGTCGACCCGCTCGCCTCGACCGACGACGCGGTCGCCCTCGTCGCCGGTGCCGACCTGGCGGTGGTCCTGCACGAGGCGTCGTCCGCGGCGTTCGCCGCCCTCGACGTGCCGGCCACCGGCCGGATCGTGATCGTGGTCGGCCCCGAGGGTGGCCTGAGCGACGACGAGGTCGCGGCCTTCACCGGTGCCGGCGCGCACGCCGTGCGGCTGGGCACCGAGGTGCTGCGCACCTCGACCGCCGGGGTGGTCGCCGCCGCGGCGCTGCTGGCGCGGACCTCCCGCTGGGGCTAGGCCCCCCGACCGGAGCCGGTCCGGGCCGGCGTCAGCCGTTGACCCAGACCAGCTTGAGCTGGTTGAGCAGCTCGTCGTTGCCGCCGAGCACGCCCGAGACCGTGCCGTCCTGGGTGGCCTCCCCGGGTGCGTTCTCGAAGGGGTTGTCGCTGAGGCGGACGTCGGTGCAGCCGAAGTCGTCGACGACGACGCCGGTGAGCTCCTTGCCGGTGGTGCTCACCAGCACCCAGCGCGGTCCCGACTTGCCCGAGCACGAGCGATCGGCCTGGGCCGGCTCCAGCCGGGTGAGCAGGCGGGTGATCGCGCGCAGCTCCTTGGCCTCGACCGGGACGGGCTCGTCGGAGAGCTGCCACCGGGTCTGGTCTGAGGAGGGGTCGTAGACGCACACGAACGCCGACTCGGGAGCGGCCAGCGAGGGGGCCTCGGTGGCGGGCTCGTCGACCGTGCCGCCCTCCGGCTGCACCAACTCGGTCGGGCACTCCTCGCTGGAGTAGGCGTCCACCTCGCTGAGCCCGGCACGCGGGTCGTCGGGCTCGGAGTCGCCGTCGTCCCCGCTGCAGCCGGTGAGGGCCAGGGCGCCCACCACGGCAGCGATCAGGAGCAGGTGGCGCGGACGGCGGCGCGAGCGCACGAGGGAGGTCTTCACTGGATCACCTCACGGGGTCACTTCACCACGATCGTCTTGGTGTCGACGTAGGGGCCCGGACCCTCGCCGTCCGACGGGTCGGCGGTGAGGGCGGCGAAGGTGTAGCTGCCCGGGGCCAGGGAGGAGACGTCGACGGTGGTCTCCCAGGGGTAGACGTCGTCCATGAAGCCCGAGGCGGTGGCGAAGCCGTCGAGCACCGCGGTGTCGCCCGCGTCGCGGACCTCCCACAGCACGGTGGCCTCGAAGGAGCTCGCGACGCCGGAGGCGGTGAAGCTGCCCGAGACCTCGGCGCCGGTGGCCGGCTCGGTGACGTTGACCAGCGAGAGCACCTCGAGCGAGGGTTCAGCGGTCACGCCGGTGTCGGTCGGCTGCCCGAGCAGGGTCACCGGCTGCCCGTCGACCTCGACCTTGAGCGGGTCGCGGGTCTGGGCGATGCCCTGCAGCGTGTAGACGAGCGACTGCACCGCGATGACGGCGTCCGAGTCGCTCATCGACTTGTCGGTGGTGGGGGAGTCCGCACCCAGGATCATCACGATGGCACCCTCGGTGGCCTCGATCGAGACGATGTCGAGGGCGGGCAGCAACGTGGAGTAGTCGGGGTCGAGCGCGTCGCCGGCCACCAGCAGGGCCGCGCCCTCCTCGAGCGGGTCGTCGGCCTCGACCTGACGGAACTCGCGGTAGAGCCGTGAGCCGGTGGGGGAGTCGCCGACGAAGTAGACAGGCGCAGCGACGGTGGCCGGGCCCTCGGTCGGGGTGGGCTCGGCGGAGGCGGTCTCGGTGGGCTCCGGGGCGGTCGTGGTCTCCGAGGAGGTGGGCTGCGGGTCGGAGGCGACGGGGTCGGTGTCGTCGCCCCCGCACCCGGCCACCAGGGCGAGGGAGAGCACGAGCGGGAGGGCGAGGACAGCGGGGCGCCGCACGAGCGTGCGTGGGCGGTGGGGCAGCAACATGGCATCCATCCTTGCGTCGCAGGGTCGGGAAACGGTGGTCATTCGACGATGACGGTGCGCGTGTCGGAGTCGGCGCCCCGACCCTCGGTGCCCCCGCTCGCGTCGTCGGTGAGGCAGGTCAGGGTGTAGGTGCCCGCGGGCACGCCGCTCAGGTCCAGCTCGAGCTCGAACGGGTAGAGCCGGGGCTCGGTCCAGCCGGCCATCTGCGCCACGGCGGGCTCGCCGACCATGTCGCCGGCGCCGTCCTCGAGGTGGCAGCTGCCGCTGGCCTCGAAGCTGTTGCCGCGACCGCTCACCCGCAGGACGCCCTCGCCACGGACCACGACCGCGCCCTCGGCCGGGGCGTCGATGCTCATGTGGCTGAGCACCGAGAGGTCGTTGGCGCGCTCGACGTCACGGGACGGGGCCTCGGCGCCCGCGCCGTCCTGGGTCACGACCACGACGGCGCTGCTGCGCTCGACCTCCTGGAGGGTGAAGACCAGCTGCTGCAGCGCGAGCGCGTCGTCGAGCGGTGCCTCGGCGCCCACCGAGACGTAGATCGAGTCGGGGTCGATGACCTCGTAGGACAGCAGCGACCCCTCGGGCCACCTGGTGCGGTAGTCGGGGTCGGACGGCGCGCTCATGAGCACGTCCAGCACGGAGGGGCCGGTCTCGGTCGAGCGGTAGAGCACCTCCACCGGTGCGTCGGGACCGTCGGGGCCGGGACCGACGTAGAAGACCCGGTAGGTCTGCGCGGGGTCGGCCGGGACCGGACCGGCGGGCTCGACCGCTCGCGGCGGGTCGTCGAGCCCGACCACGAGGGCGAGGGCCGCCACCGACGCCACGGCCAGCGAGGCGCCACCCGCGGCCCACCAGGTGCGGCGGCGTGCCTGACGGCGCCGCGTCGCCGTACGGATGGCGACGAGGCGGTCGGCCGGCTCGACGTCGGCCACCGCGTCGTCGATCGCGGTCCGGAGCAGGTCGTCGGTCATCAGGGGGTCCCGTTCTCGTCGGCGAGGAGGTCTCGCAGGGCGGCGCCGCCGCGAGAGGCGTGGCTCTTGACCGCGCCGCGGCTGATCCCGAGGGCGTCGGCGATCTGGGCCTCGGACAGCTCGAGGTAGTAGCGCAGGGCGAGCACCTCACGCTGCCGGGTGGGCAGTGCGGCCAGTGCGTCCAGCACCGTCGTACGTCGTGCGTGCGCCAGCGCCGCCTCGTCGGCGCCGGGCAGCGGGTCGACCGGTCGCGAGGCCGCGACTTGACGCTCGACGACGGCGCGGTGCCGGAGCGCGGAGCGCGAGCGGTTGACGACGCACTGGCGCAGGTAGGACAGCGCCTTGTCGGGGTCACGCAGGCGGCGCCAGCGCCCGTGCATCGCCACGAAGGCGTCCTGGACGACCTCCTCGGCGAGGCCCTGGTCGTGCACGAGCAGGACCGAGAGCCGCACCAGGCGCCGCCAGTGGGCGGCGTACAGTTGCTCGACGGCGTCGTCGACACCCCAGGCGCGCCCGACCACGGACGGGTCCTGGGTCATGACAGTCGCGTCGCTCGCATCGGTCCTCACGCTAGTAGGACGCGCGAGGGCCGTGGCTGGTTTACCGGGAGGGTCGTCGGATTACGGTGACCCCATGGACGACTGCCTCTTCTGCAAGATCGTCGCGGGCGACATCCCGGGCGAGATCGTGCACACGACCGAGCACACCGTGGCCTTCCGCGACATCAACGGCCAGGCGCCGCTGCACGTGCTCGTGGTGCCGCGCGCGCACTACGCCAACGCCGCCGAGCTCGCCGCGGGTGACCCGGCGGCGTCGGCCGAGCTGATCCGCAGCGCGCACGCGGTGGCGGTCGCCGCCGGGCACGACGACTACCGCCTGGTGTTCAACACCGGTGCCGGGGCGGGACAGACGGTGTTCCACACCCACCTGCACGTGCTGGCCGGGCGGGACCTCGGGTGGCCGCCGGGCTGAGTGACCACCATGGTCGTCGAGTAGCCGGGGAGCGAGCCTGCGAGCCACCGGCGTATCGAGACGTCCCGCGACGCAACTGACCGCAGTGAGCTACTCGATGTGGTCGGTGGACGTGCGGTCCATCTCGATACGCCCGGTCGGCTCCTTCGTCGCCTGACCGCGCTACTCGATGACCCCACGGCCTGGTCGTCGAGTAGCCGGGGAGCGAGCCTGCGAGCCACCGGCGTATCGAGACGCGGTGAGCCGC
>JBFJKO010000301.1:0-4687 GCA_041634935.1 Nocardioides sp. | reverse complement strand
TGCACCAGGGCGCTGGTCGTCACCAGGACGCCGGCGAGCGTGAGGTGGGCCGCGAGCGACACGTTCGTGTCGGTCGCGGCCGCGACCGAGGTGGGCACGCTCAGCACCGCCGACAGGACGGCTGCGGTCTCGATCTCGACGCGGGGCAGCGCGATCGCGAGACCGCCCACCCCCGCGAGCACCACCGCGGCGCACCACGCGAGCTGGGCGTCGGTGGCCGGCACGCCGCCCCACGCCTCGACGACCAGCCAGACCAGGGCGGTGAAGGCGAACGGGACCAGCGCTCCCGCGACGCGCCCGGTCACCGTGCGCGCGGTCGAGCGGACGCCCTCCGCCAGCAGGACGACGGACGCCGCCGTGAGCACCGCCGCGGAGGCCGCGGCGGCCAGGGCGGCGCTCGGCAGCGCCACCGCGCACGCCGCCAGGAGCAGCGCGCCGCCGCACGTCGCGGCGACCCGGTCGACCCGCCCGGGTCGCGGGGAGACCCGCACCGCGACACCCACCACGGCCTGCCCCGCCACGACCAGCAACGCGACGACCACGGCGAGCGGGACGGCGTACTGCACCAGGGTGACGAGGACGGCGACCAGCAGGACGCCGGCCACGACCTCGGGCACCCGACGCCGCCAGTGCAGCGCCACGTGGGCCGCCACCAGCAGGGCCAGGGCGCCGGGGACCACCAGCGCCGGGTGCATCGGGGCGTCGAGCGGTCCCAGGTCGACGTCCCACGGACGGGTCAGTGGCTCGCCCACCTCGACCAGCCGCTCGAGGCCGAGGCCGGCGAGGCCGGCGAGGAAGCCCAGGACCACCACGGCCGACAGCGTCAGCGGCACCCGCACCGGCAGCGAGGCGCGGGCCACCCGCACCGTGACCGAGGACGAGTCGACGGCCAGGGTGACGACGGTCCAGACGAGCAGCGCCACGCCCCAGGCCGCCGCGGCCGGCGTCGCCCCGTTGTCGAGCGCCGGGAGCAGCACGGTCAGGGTGGCGACGAGACCGGCGACCGCGAGCGACCCCTGCCACGCGCGGTCGCGGCCCGGCACGACCGCGATCGGCAGCAGGGCGAGCAGCGCCGCCGCGAGCAGTCCGTAGCCGTCGCCCAGCACCCAGAGGCCCCGGAGCGTCACGCCGCCCTCCCGCACGAACGCCGCACCGAGGGTGTCGAGGACCAGCGCGAGCCAGAGCAGCACACCGACGCCCGTCGTCCCGACGACCACCACGGCCACGCGCCGTCCGAGCGCGAGTCGCACGACGCCCGCACAGCCGATCACCTCCAGCACGAAGAGCAGCACGGTCAGGTCCGTGAGGTCGTGGGCGAGCCCCAGCGCCACGAGCAGCCCCGTCACGATCGCGAGCTGCGGCACCACGAGCGGCTGGTCGTCGCGGCCCGCGGCGACCATCAGGACCGCGGCGGCCGCGGCCACCGCCGCCCCCATGAACACCCCCAGTCCGCTGCCGGTCAGGTCGCCCAGCCAGCCGGCGTCCTGGGCTCCGACGAGGTCGAGCACCAGCAGGCCGAGAGCGACGGCGCTCAGCGCCTCACCGGCGACGCGCAGCCCACGGCCGGCCAGGCGCAGCGCCAGCACGGCGCTCGCCACGGTCGCGGCCACGAGGATCGCCGTACGACCCCCGATGCCCAGCCAGGACCAGGCGACCGCCAGGAAGATGACCGCGGCCACCAGCAGACAGAGTGCTCCGAGGCCGAGCAGGATCTTCGGCACCGACGGCGCTGCGAGCCCGCGTGCGACGCCGCGTTCACCGACCCGCGCCGCCGCCGGGGCGGGACCGACCGGCGGTGACAGCACAGCGGTGGAGCCGGACGACGCCTCGGCCGCCGAGGAGCGCAGCCGGCCGAGCAGCACGTCGGCGTGCTGGAGGGTGCTCAGCAGCTCACCGGCCAGCGGGCCCCGCAACGGCAGCGAGCAGGAGGGGCACACCTCGGGGGCCACCGGCAGGGTCGCGCCGCAGTCGGGGCACAGGGCTGGGTCGGCGTAGCGAGGCATGAGGCCATTGGAGCCCAGGTCGAAGTGGTCGCGCACCACTTCGGGGCTCAACCGCGTCTGAGTACTCGGGCTCAGTCGACCACACACCCGTCAACGGTCGCGACACGGCCGTCGACCACGGTCTCGCCCTCGCCTCGAGCATCGTCGAGCGGCACGGTGGGCGCTTCCGCGCGGTCTACGGTCCGGCCCGGGGAGCCGAGCTCTACTTCTCCCTGCCACGGCCGCGGGCCTGCCCGGGCTGAGCGGACCGCGTCCGCCACCCCCCCGTCCGAAGAAACTCCGAGATCCGCGTACATAACCTCCACGGGATCGGGAACGGCACTGGTGGGAGTTGCCCGGCCCTGCCCCCCAGCGGGCCGGAACACCCGGGACGGTCCGCCGCGGGGAGTGGTGGACCGTCCCTCCCAGATCGTGTCCGTGGCCGCCGCTTCCGGACGCCCCACCGCCGGCCGCACCGCCGCGAGGGCCTCCGGAGGCGGACGCCGCGGACGCTCTGGCAGGGCGTGCCCAGCCGTCCGTGCCGACCCCACCGCCACGCCGCCGCCCTGTGCGATTGGTGTGAATCGGCCGCGCCGCCGTCCGGATCGACCTAACGTGGTGGAGATCACCGTCAGGGAGGGCGGTGACGGGAGATTTGGGATGGGGACCATGAGGGACCGCACGTGACCGGGACGGCGACCGTGACCGGCGTGAGCATGCTCGCCCACGGCCTGCACAGCCTCGTGGTGCTGCTCGGGCTGTGGGGGCTGGCCGCGCTGCTGCTCCCCCACCTGCTCGAGCGTCGCGGTGCGCGGCTCACGTCCGACCCCCACACCCGTCGCGTCGCCGAGCTGCGCACGGCGCTCACGCACGATGCCCGCACCGTCGCGGTTCCCGTCGGGGGGCCCGTCGCCTGGAGGTCCTCGCACGACCCCCGGCCGTCGAGCCCGTCCCCGGCGCCCCGGGCCCCCGCGCTCGGACTCCCGCTCGCGCTCGTCGCCGCGACCGCTGCGGCCGGCATCCACCTGGCCGTCGCGCGTGCCCACCTCGCCGAAGAGCCGCTCTCGGCGATCGCTCTCCTCCTCGCCGGCCTCGCCCAGCTCTGCTGGGTGGCCTCGCTGGTCTCCCGCCCCAGCCTCGCCACCGTCCGGCTCGGGCTCGTGCTGCACGGCGGCCTGGTCGCGCTGTGGGCGTGGACCCGCCTCGCCGGCCTGCCGTTCGGGCTGCTCGCCGAGCGCCACCCCGTCGGAGGGTGGGACGTCGCCTGCGTGCTGTGGGAGCTCGTCTGCCTCGCCGTCTCGGTCCGCCTGCTCCAGGGGCGCTCCACGCCGGTGCTGCCCGGGTGGTTCGACTGGCACCCGAGCAGCCGCTTCGCCGTCGGCGCAGCCGTGGTCGCGACCGCCATGCTCACCCTGACGGGAGCGCACTCATGACCTGGCAGGTCGGCATGGGGGCCAACGCCGTCATCGCGGTGGCCTACCTCTTCATCGCCGCGGCGATCGTGCTGCCGCTCGCGCGCAGCAACCAGCTGCGCAGCAACCCGCTCGGCGCCGCCACGGCCGCGATCTTCTTCACCTGCGCGGTGCACCACGGGTCCCACGCCGTCCACATGCTCCTGCCGGCCTTCACCAGCGACGTGCAGGGCCTGTCGATGCGCGACGCGTGGGGCTGGCCGCTCGCCATCTGGGACATCATCGGCGCCCTGGTGGCGCTCTACTACTGGTCGCTGCGACGCAACTACGGCGCCCTCATGGAGGGCGCAGCGCTCTTCGAGGACCTGCGACTGCGTGAGCAGCAGGCCCTCGAGCTCAACGACTCCGTGCTCCAGGGACTGGTGGTCTCGAAGATGGCCCTGGACCTGGGCGACCCGGAGAAGGCTTCTGCCGCGCTCGACACCTCCATCGCCTCGGCGAGCCGTATCATCACGAACCTGCTCGGTTCCGAACACTTCAGCATCCAGCTGCTCCGCAGCGCGCCTGCCGTCGTCGATCTCCACAACCGGGCCGGCGGCTCGACCGACACCACCGGACCGACCAGCGAGGAGGCACCTTCGTGAACGCCCTCGCCGCCCGGACCCCACCGCTCAGCGTCGTGGTCATCGACGACACCGCCGACCTGCGCGACCTGCTCAAGATCGCCCTGACCCGCGGCGGCTTCCACGTGGTCGGCGAGGCCGGCGACGGCCAGCAGGGCATCGACGCGGTGAGACGCCACACCCCCGACGTCGTGCTGCTCGACCTCGCCATGCCGGTGATGGACGGCATCGAGGCCCTGCCCCAGATCCGTCGGCTCACGCCCAAGGGCAAGATCGTGGTGCTCTCGGGCTTCGGGGCCCAGCACATGTCCGAGCGAGCGGTCAACGCCGGCGCCGACGGCTACGTGCAGAAGGGCGCCCCGCTCAACACGATCCTCGACTACGTCCGTGAGGTCTGCGCGGGAAGCCACGTCCTGCGCCGGTCACTGTCGGTCGTGCCCGCCGAGAACGGCCGCGCCGACGGCTCCCGCCTGAGCGTTGACAAGGTCGACAAGCAGACGCGGCCCGAGGCGGCCGATACGGCTGCCGGGACTGACGGGGCTGACGGGGCTGACGAGGCCGACGGGGCCGCAGGACCCGACGGGTCCCCCGCTGCGCCGACCGCCGCGCCCCGGGCGTCCACGGGCACGCCCCGGGCCCCCGAGCGCACCCCCGGTGGCGGGTCCCGCCC
>JBFJKO010000300.1:0-4689 GCA_041634935.1 Nocardioides sp. | reverse complement strand
GGTCGACGCCGAAGCTGGCGCCGGCCGCGTCGCCGTCCGCGGCGCTCACGCCGGGGGCCAGCGCAGCGGTCAGGCGCGGGCGGGCCTCTCCGAGGGCCCCCTCGTCGGCGAGGGACCGCACCGCGGGTTCGAGCAGGTCCCGGACGTCGTCGTGGAAGCGGTCGCGGGGCACGTAGAGCACGACGCTGTCGGGGCGCTGGAGCTCGTCGAGCCCCAGCGAGACCTTGAAGGCGTAGGGGCCGTCCCACTCGTCGAGGGCGCTGGAGAGGGCGCGGACCGCGTGGGTGGTGTGGGTGAGGTCGACGTGGAGGTAGACCCGGCTGAGGTCCGGGAGCGCGTCGCTAGCGGAGAGGGCCCACCAGGCTCGGTTGCGAGCCACCCAGAAGCCGTCCTCGACCTCGGCGTGGACCGCGCTGACGGCCAGCGGGTCGCCCGCACGAGGTCGCTGCCCAGGGGCGGCGAGGTTGACGTACTCGCCCAGACACAGCGTGCGGGTGAGCCGTTGGTGAGGGGCTCCGTGCCGCTCGGAGGCCAGCACCCGGCCGGCGGTCGAGGAGCGGTGCGCGACCCACCCCTGCTCGAAGCGACCGGACGCGACGTGCGCGGCCGCGAGGGCGCCCACGAGGTTGACCTCCGTCGCCTGCGGTGGGCCCGGGGGAGGGTCCGGCTTGGTGGCCTGCAGGTACCACTCCTGGTAGAGCAGGTCGCTCAACGACTGGTGCGCCTCGTCCCATGCAGGGGTGTCCTCGGAGGCCCGCACCGTGGCCGTGGGCAGGAACTCGGCGAGGGCGGCGACGTCGCAGGGGCCCGGGAGGCCCGGGAGGTCCGGGAGGTCCGGGAGGCCCGGGAGGTGAGAGCTCGACATCACGCGGCCACGTCCTTCCACACGTCGCGCACGAGGCCGGAGGACGTCCACAGAGCCGTGGCCAGGGCCGCGTGCCGGTCCTGCTCGGCGGTCTCCGTCAGGTCGTCGCGGCCGGTGGACCCCTGCTGCTGCGCCAGCTGGAGCGCGCGCAGGAGCAGGCGTGCGGCGGTGTAGGTGAGCAGCCGGTCCTCGAAGTCCTCGGCGTCGACGACGCTCGGCGCGCGGGCGGCGTAGGCACGCAGCAGCACCAGGCCCACCCCGGAGAGGACCGGTACGGCGGAGGCGGCGTCGTCCGCGCTGCTGGCGCTCACCATCTCCTGCACCGCGGCGGCCAGGTCCCACACCGGGTCGCCGTGACCGCCGAACTCCCAGTCGATGAGGACGATCCGTCCCTCGGCGTCGACCAGTGCGTTGTCGAAGCGCAGGTCGCCGTGGATGACCGTCGAGGGCCGCCACAGCCCGGCGGCCCGTGCGAGGAGGTCGTCGACCCCGCGGCCCGCCGACCGCTCGACGCGCGCGACGAAGTCGGCCACCGGTGGGTTGGCGACCACGAAGTCGGGCCGCTCGTCGCCAAACGCGGAGAACACCCAGGGCACCTCGGCCACCGGAGCCTGCGACACCCACCGGGCCGCGTGCCGGTGCCAGTCGCCGAGCGCCGCGCCCAGCCCGGCCGCGAGCACGCCGTCGCTCCAGTGGTTGCGCTGCGCGCGCTGGGTGACGCTCTCGAGGTCGGGTCGGAACCCCAGCACGAGGAAGCCCGAGTCGGGGTCGGCGTGGTGCACGACCGGGACCAGCCGCGCCAGGACGTCGTCCTGGGCAGCCAGCCGGTAGACGTCACGCTCCTGGGCCGGGCTCCCCTGGCGACGGTCCGGCCCCTCGAGCAGCTGCTTGACGACGTAGGCCCGGTAGCCGACGTCACCGGGCGAGCCCAGCTCGACGATCGCGACGCGGTGGGAGCGGCTGGCGTCGCTGGCACGCAGGCCCCGGGCGTGGATCTCCTCGGCGCTGACGAGCCCCTGGCTCAGCAGCACCCGGGTGAGCCCTCCCAGGGTGGCGCGCCCCGTGGTGCCGGCTCGACTCACTGGCCGGCTGATCCGGAGTCCCACAGGTGCGTGTTGCCGGCGTCGTCGACCCAGTAGTAGTCGGCGCCGCCTTCGGACCACAGCTCCTCGTCGGTGCTCGGCTCGGGAGTCCACGCGTGGAGGTTGCCCTCGTCGTCGGCGTAGACGTACTCGGCGTCCGCGACATCGGCGCCGGCCCGGTAGCGCTCGACCGGACCGGGGACCCTGGGGTCGCGGACCCCGCCGGGGTTGATGACGGTGCTGCCGGGGTTGACCACGGGGTCGCCCGGGTTGATCACCGTGTCCGGGCACGCCAGCGCCGAGGGGCAGGCGTCGATCGCCGACTGGCCACAGGCCCCCACCCGGGTGATCCGGCACGACGCCAGCCGCGTGTTGACGCACACCTGGAGCCGGCTCTCGACGGGGCACAGGACCGGCAGCCGGGAGACCTTGCACGGGGTGAGCCGGGTGGCCACGCAGGCGATCTCGCTGACGGTGCAGCCGACGCGGGTCGAGGCGCACGCCACGGTCAACCTGGTGGCCTGGCAGGAGACGACGAGACGCGTGAACGGCACCGACACGATCGGGCGCACGCACTCGAGGGCGGCCCGGGCGTCGACGCGGCCGTTGCCCCACGCGTTGTCGAAGGAGCCCGCACCGAGCTTGACCGCGGTGTCGATGAGGCACTGCTTGATGGCGGCGTTGGTCTTCGACGTGTTGCGGCTCCACATGAGTGCCGCGAGACCGCTGACCAGGGGAGTGGCCATCGAGGTGCCGTCGAGGTAGTCGTAGTTGACGTTCCTGGGGATGGTGACCGGGTAGGTCGGCATCGTGCTCATGATGGCGCTCCCGGGCGCCACCACGGTCACCTCGGGCCCGTGGTTGGAGAAGCTCGAGACGGCGTCGGTTGAGGTCGTCGACCCCACGGCGATCACGCCCGGCACCGTGGTCGAGTAGGCCGCCGGCCAGATCACCGGACCACCGTTGTCGTTGCCCGCGGCCGCGCAGATGATCATGCCGCGCGAGCTGGCGTAGTTGCAGGCGTCCAGCTTGGTCTGGTTGGCCCCGCCGCCACCGCTGTAGTTGATGACGGCCTTGAGGTTGTTGGCGACGGCGTAGTCGGTGATCTCCTCGATCGCGTCCGCGAGGTCGGCCGAGCTGCCGCCACCGTTGGTGTCGAGGGTGCGGCAGATGTAGAGCTGGGAGCCCCAGTTCATGCCGCTCACCCCGGTGCCGTTGTTGCTCGAGGCGGCCGCGGTGCCGGCCACGTGGGTGCCGTGCCCGTTGAGGTCGCGGGGAGTGCCGCCGTCGACGAAGTCGGTGCCGAGGATGATGCGCGAGGAGTCGCTGAGATCGGGGTGGTCCAGCGCGCCGGCGGTACTCATCGAGATGCCGCTGTCGATGATGCCGATGAGCACCGTCGACTTGCCGGTCTCGAGGTCCCACGCCCCGGGCGCGTTGACCTTGGCGTAGCCCCACTGGTCGGCGTAGCGGGGGTCGGAGGGGATGACGGCCGCGTGGTCGATGACGTCCGGCTCGGCGTACTCGACGTCGTTGCGGGCGTTGAGGGCCTTGGCGGTGCTGATCACGTCACCCTCGGGCACGGTCAGCAGGGCGCGGCCGTTCTCACGCGGCGGGCGGGCGACCTCCGCGCCCTCGGTCTCGCTGATCACCATCGCGCACCGGTGGGCGATCGAGGCCTGGTCGGACTCGCCGGGTGGGGTCTTGAACTTGATGATCACCCGCCCCTCGAGGTACTCCACGTTCTTCCGGCCCCACTTGCCGGTGGCGACGTGACGCGTGTTCTCGTTCTCCTCTGGTAGCAGCATGACGGTTCCCTCGATTGCTGTGACTGGCGCCGGAGTCCCACTGTGGCCGTCGGCCCGTCACCGTCTCGTCACCGAACACGTCACAGAACTGCTCATCGCCCCCACCGGGCCAGGATCCGTGGCTACCCTGGGGCCATGACCTCCGCAGCCCCCCGCGCCACCCGTCAGGGTGCTGCCGTCGCGGGCGTGCTGGACCGGGCAGAGGGCTTCAACAGTGCGCAGGAGCTGCACCGGATGCTGCGCGACGAGGGGTCGTCGGTGAGCCTCACGACGGTCTACCGTCACCTGCAGTCGCTCGCCGACAACGACGAGGTCGACGTGCTCCGCGTGGACGACGGCGAGGCCCTCTACCGCCGCTGCGCGACGTCGTCCCACCATCACCACCTGGTGTGCCGGGAGTGCGGCCGAGGGGTGGAGGTGACGGGTCCCGCCGTGGAGAAGTGGGCGGACGCCGTCGCCGCGGAGCACGGGTACTCCGACCCGTCACACACCGTCGAGCTCTACGGCACCTGCCGGGAGTGCGCCGCCGCGTCCTGACGTCGTGTGGCGGTGACGGCCGAGGTCAGGCCCGTGCGACCTCCACGGCCGGAGCGAGGAGGCGCGCGAGCTCGGCGCCCTCCACGTGCTCGGCCTCGACCAGGACCTCGGCGAGGGCGTCGATGACGAGTCGGTGCTCGACGACGAGTCGCACGGCCTCGGCCAGCGACTCCTCGAGCAGCCGACGCGTCTCCCGGTCGAGGGCGTCGCGCGCCCCGACGCCGAGCGGTGCGAGCCTCGCCGTGCCGCCGAGGTGGACGTCGGCGTCCGCGGCGAGCAGCCGCACCCGCCCGACGCCCTCGGACAGGCCGTAGCGCGCCACGACGTCGCGGGCGATCCCGGTCGCGCGAGCGAGGTCGGCCTCGGCGGCGGTGGAGCCCTCGCCGAGGACGACGCG
>JBFJKO010000299.1:0-4694 GCA_041634935.1 Nocardioides sp. | reverse complement strand
TGAGTACCCGCTCGACCCGAACCGGCTGATCTGGACCGAGGAGGCCGATGAGCTGTGGGAGCGGATCATCGCCGACCGGTCGCTCGGCAAGGACTTCAACGACACCGCGATCGGCGCGGACGACTCGGTGGGCACCATCGACGAGCCGACCGACTCCCCGACCTCCGAGCCGACCTCAGAGCCGACCTCCGAGCCGACCGACTCCCCCACCACGGCCGTTCCCACCGACGAGCCGTCGTCCGACCCGGACGACGACGCCGCCGCGGAGGCCCAGGCGCAGGCACGTCTCGCGGCCGGCCTCTGCGCCTGACATCCACGGCCCTGGCCCTCGTGCCGGCCCCGGCCGAAAAACACTGAAGCCCGAGCCTGTGGCTCGGGCTTCTTGTGTGCTGCTTCTGTACCCCCGACCGGATTCGAACCGGCGCTACCGCCGTGAGAGGGCGGCGTGCTAGGCCGCTACACAACGGGGGCCTGAACAACCTGGTGAAACTCTAGCGACTTCCTGCGCTTCACCACAAATCGCGAGCCCTGCTTGAAGATCAGGACCTGCGACTCGCTGGGATACTAGGACTCGAACCTAGAATAACTGGACCAGAACCAGTCGTGTTGCCAATTACACCATATCCCACAGTGGCCTGTGCTGGCTGCCCGAAGGCCTCCAGGAGGACCAGGAAGAAACACTACACGCGCCCTCGGGCGGGCTCCAAAACGCCCGGGGCGGTCCGCGTCTGCAGCCCCATCCTGCGGGCCACGTAGATCGACAGCACGACGAAGACGACCGACTTCACCAGCGAGATGACGACGTCCCACCCGCTGCCGCCCGTGGCGTTGAGCGCCTCGGTCATGTCGCCGAAGAAGAGTGCGAAGGCGAACGCCAGCAGGTTGTTGAGCACGTGGTAGGCGATGGCCGCCTCGAGCCCACCGGTGGCGATCACCAGGATGCCGGCGACGATGCCGAAGGCCAGACGGTCGATGAAGACCGGGATGCTCTGCCCCGCGCCGTGGGCGACGGCGAAGAGCAGGGCCGGGCCGATGACCGCGACGTAGCGGGCGACCTCGGCGTTGCGCAGCAGCCCGCCGAACGCCTGCGTGAGGTAGCCCCGAAAGACGTACTCCTCGGCGACGGCCTGGAGCGGGGTCATGAGCACGATCACCAGCAGGAAGTCGCGCGTGGTGTCGGTGAAGGCGTTGACGCCACCGGAGACGTCCTCGCTCTCGGCCGCCCCCGGCAGGAGCGTGCCGAGCACCAGGGCGATCACCAGGGTCAGCAGCGAGACCCCGAACGACACCAGCAACCAGCGCCAGCGGATGCGAGGCGCCACCGAGGCCAGCCAGCGCGGTCGGACACCGTGCAGGACGCGGGTGCAGAACCACGCCGACGGGATGCCGAGGATCAGCACCGCGTTGAGGAACAGCAGCACCGACGGCGTGACGTCGCCGGTGTCGGCCAGCGCCGCCATCCGGTCGCCCAGTTCGCCCACAGGGGTTCCAATGGCCAGGAGCAGCACGATGGCCCCGACCAGCACCACGATCGCGGCCACGACGAAGAACAGCAGCAACGCGGTCACGATCCCGCCGACGTACCAGCCCCAGCCCTGGCGACCGGCGCGGTAGACCCGGTGGTACTCGTAACCCTCGGACGCCTCGGGGTCCTGCACGACCGGCTCCCCGGTCCCGACGGCGCTCCCCCACGACGCCGCGGCGCCGTACGGCGGCCCCGTGGGGGGCGGGTAGTACGGGTTCTGGTCGCCCACGCTCAGCCGTCCAGCGCGCGCTGCAGCCGCGACAGGCTCCGCTCGCGGCCGAGGAGCTCCATCGACTCGAAGAGCGGCGGTGAGATCCGCCTGCCGGTGATCGCCACGCGTACGGCGCCGTAGGCGACTCGGGGCTTGAGGCCCCGCTCGTCGACCAGCGCCGTCTGCAGGGCGGTCTGGATCGCGTCGGTCGACCACTCGGACAGGCCCGACACGGCGTCGAGCGAGACCTGCACGATCTCGCGGCCTGCGTCGTCGAGGAGCTTGGCTGCGTCGGCCTCGTCGAGGACGAAGTCGGCCTCGTCGACGAAGAGGAAGCCGAGCATGTCGGGGGCCTCGGCGAGCTTGTTGATGCGCTCCGCGATCAGCGGCATCGCCAGCTCGAGGAGCCGGGCGTCGGCGTCGGTCACGGGGTCGCTGACGACCCCCGCCTCCTTGAGGAAGGGCAGCACGCGGCGGGAGACCTCCTCGAGCGGCAGCAGCCGCATCTGGGAGGTGTTGATCGCATCGGCCTTCTTGAGGTCGAAGCGCGCGGGGTTGGGGTTGACGTCGCCGATGTCGAACGCCTCGACCATCTCCTCCAGGGAGAAGATGTCGCGGTCGCCCGAGATCGACCAACCGAGCAGCGCGAGGTAGTTGAGGAGGCCCTCGGGGATGAAGCCGGCACGGCGGTAGCCGAGCGCGTCGGCCTCGGGGTCACGCTTGGAGAGCTTCTTGTTGCCCTGGCCCATGACGTAGGGCAGGTGCCCGAACTGCGGCGCACCGGAGCCGATGCCGACCTCGGCGAGCGCGGCGTAGAGCGGGATCTGGCGGGGCGTGCTGGAGAGCAGGTCCTCGCCGCGCAGCACGTGGGTGATCTCCATCAACGCGTCGTCGACGGGGTTGACCAGCGGGTACAGCGGGTCGCCGTTGGCGCGGGCCAGCGCGTAGTCGGGCACGTCGCGGCTGTCGAACTTCACCTGGCCACGCACGAGGTCGTCGAAGACGATCGGCCCGTCGGGCATCGTGAACCGGGTGACGGCGGCGCGCCCCTCGGTCTCGAAGGCAGCCTTCTGCTCGTCGCTGATCGTGCGGCAGAACCGGTCGTAGCCCTGGCGCTTCGAACCGGCGGCCTGGTGACGCGCGGTGACCTCGTCGGTGGTGCAGTAGCAGGGGTAGGTGTAGCCGGCCTCCGTCAGCCGCGCGAGGGCGTCGCGGTAGAGGTCACCGCGCTCGGACTGCTTGTAGGGCGCGAACGGGCCGCCGACGCCGGGGCCTTCGTCCCAGTCGAGACCGAGCCAGCGGAAGAGGTCGAGCAGGCCGGCGTACGACTCCTCGGTGTTGCGAGCGGTGTCGGTGTCCTCGATGCGGAACACGAAGGTGCCGCCGTGGTGGCGGGCGAACGCCCAGTTGAACAGGGCGGTGCGGACCAGACCGACGTGCGGGCTGCCGGTGGGGCTCGGCGCCATCCGGACCCGGACGGTCGGGTCGGTCGCGCTGGGGGTGTTGCTGCTCATCGTCGTGCCACCTTGTTCGTGAGTGCTCCGAGACCGGCGACCGAGACCTCGACCTCGTCACCGACCTGCATGGGACCGACACCCTCGGGGGTGCCGGTGAGGATGACGTCGCCCGGCAGCAGCGTCATGACGCTCGAGACGTGGGCGATCAGTGCGGGGATGTCGAAGATCATGTCGGCGGTCGTCCCGTCCTGCACGACCTCGCCGTTGAGGTGGGTCTGGATCGCCACCCCGTCGGCGAAGTGCTGCGGGTCGAGGTCGGTCTCGATCCAGGGTCCCAGCGGGCAGAAGGAGTCGAAGCCCTTGGCGCGGGTGAACTGCCCGTCGGACCTCTGCAGGTCGCGGGCCGTGACGTCGTTGCCGATCGTGTAGCCGTAGATGACGTCGGTGGCCTGCTCGGGCGGCACGTCGCGACAGATGCGACCGATCACGACCGCGAGCTCGCCCTCGTAGTGCAGGTCCTGCGTCTGGGAGGGGTAGAAGATCGGGTCCCCGGGGCCGGCCACGCTGGTGTTGGGCTTGAGGAACATCAGTGGCTCGGTGGGCACGTCGTTGCCCAGCTCGGCCGCGTGCGCGGCGTAGTTGCGGCCGATGCCGACGACCTTGCTGCGCGGCAGCACCGGCGCGAGCAGACGGACGTCGGCGAGCTTGTGCTCGACGTCGAGCAGCTTGAGCCCGACGTACATGGGGTCGCCGGCGAGGGCGACCAGGACGGCATCCTCCTCGGGCTGTCCGAAGGCGTCGAGCTCTCCCGAGAGCACGCCATAGCTGGGTTCGTCACCGGTGGTGAATCTCGCGATACGCACGACCCGACCCTAGCGAGGGGGCCTGGGCCCGCGGTGCGTCCGGTCGGTCAGTCCCCCCAACCCATCGGGAACACCTCGAACGCGGCCGCCAGCGGGACCCCCAGTCGTTGCCCCGAGGACCGTGCCCCGCCCTCGAGGAACTCACGGGCGTCGAAGTACTCCCAGCCGAGGCCGTCGATGTAGGCGCGGTGCGCCTCCAGGGAGGCGACCCCGGCGTCGAACGTCGCCGTGGTGTCGACCGCGTGCCCCGCCTGCGGGGAGCCGAACGCCCAGACGGCGCGGACGCCGTCCCACTTGTCGAGGCCGTCCGCCCCCTCCCTCAGCTGGTCGGGGAAGACCCAGCGGTTGCCGGCGTCGCGGACCGCGTCGAGGACCGCCTTCCCGACGGCGATGTGGTCGGCCTGGTTGAGGTTGACCCCGCCCCAGGTGTCGCGGAAGTTGCCGGTGACCACGACGTCGGGCCGGTGCCGGCGCACGACGCGCGCGATGGCGGCGCGCAGCGGCACGCCGTACTCGAGGACCCCGTCGGGGAGGCCGAGGAACTCGACCACGTCGACGCCCACGACCCGCGCCGACTCGACCTGCTCCGCCTCGCGGACCTCTCGGCACTCCTGCGGGGTCAGGGAGTCGATGCCGGC
>JBFJKO010000298.1:0-4696 GCA_041634935.1 Nocardioides sp. | reverse complement strand
GTCTACAACGAGCCGGTGGCGCAGCCCGAGGAGCCCGCCGACGTCGACGTCGACGGCAACCTGCGCGGCGTCCACAAGGTCTCGACCGGTGAGGGCGAGGGCCCCTCGGTGCAGCTCATGGCCTCCGGCGTCGCCTACCCGTGGATCAAGGACGCCGCTCGGATGCTCCGCGAGGAGTGGGGCGTGAAGGCCGACACCTGGTCGGTGACGTCCTGGAACGAGCTGGCCCGCGACGCGGTGGCCTCCGAGGACTGGAACCTCACGCACCCCGAGGAGGACCAGCGCACGCCGTTCGTCACCGACAAGCTCGCCGGCAGCGACGGTCCGTTCGTGGCGGTCTCCGACTACATGGCGGCCGTCCCGCTCCAGATCGCCCGCTGGGTCCCCGGTGACTACTGCGTGCTGGGTGCCGACGGCTTCGGCTTCGCCGACACCCGACCGGCGGCGCGGCGCTTCTTCCGCATCGACGCCGAGTCGGTCGTCGTCCGGGCCCTGCGCGCCCTCGCCGACGCCGGGGAGATCGACCCCTCCGTCGTCACGAAGGCCTACCAGCAGTACCGCATCGACGACCCGACGGCCGTCGCCGGCGTCGCCCAGGAGGGCGGCGACGCCTGACGCGTCCCTCGCCGACATCTCGATACGCCGGCGCCTCGCTCCGCTCGTCAGCCGGCTACTCGACGACCACCCCACCCATCGGAAGGGGTCATCGAGTAGCCGGCCCAGGCGACGAAGGAGCCCGGCCGGCATATCGAGATGCACCGCACCCGCCCCACACGATCCGGTCAGCCGCCGCCCGACGGCTACTCGCGGACCATCTCGCTGCTCAGGCGGTGGTGGCGGTGTCCACGACCGGGACGACGCCCATCGGGCCGACCGGTCCGACGCGGCCGCCCTTCAGCAGGGCACGCCACTTGGCGCGGGTGTGGATCGCCGGCTGCGTGCTCTGCACCCAGTCGTGCACGATCTTGGCGAAGCGCTCGGGGTGGTCCTTGTGCGGGAAGTGACCCGCGTTGGGGATCACCTCCACGCGCGCCTTCGGTGCCAGGGCCGCGGCGTTGCTCGCGTGCCGCACCGGGATGACCCGGTCGTGGCGCCCCCACACGACGGCCATCGGCATGGCCTCGGTCAGGTAGGCACGGTCGGCCATCGTCACGATCTGGCCGCGCCAGTCGACGACCGCCTTCACCACGTGGCGGATGGCGGCGCGGGCCTCGGGGTCCTTGAACGAGTCGTAGATGTCGGCGACCTCGTCGAGGTCGTGGGTGGCCTTCAGGCCGGACGACGACATCATCCGTAGCCCGGCCATGCCGAGGTGCCGGACGCCGGGAAGCGTCGCGATCCCCATCGCCTGGTGGAAGCCGGGGGTGGTGATCGCGCGGATCGCGGGCGTGACCTCAGGGCCGAGCCCGCCGGACGCGACCAGCATCATCCGCTCGGTGCGCTCGGGGAACTGGTAGGCGAACTGCATCGCCACGCCCCCGCCGAAGCTGTGACCGAGGACGGTCACCTTGTCGATGCCCAGCACGGTGAGCAGGTCACGCATGCCGTTGGCGTAGCCCCCCACGCTGTAGTCGGCGCGCGGCTTGTCGGAGAGACCGTGCCCCAGCAGGTCGGGGGCGATCACCGTGTAGCGCCGCGCCAGGGTGTCGATGACCGGCTCCCACGTGGTGTGGTCACACCCGAGCCCGTGCAGGAGCAGCAGGGCGGGGCCCGAACCGGCCTTGACGTAGGCGCGGCGGTGGCCGTGGATCGTGACGTACTGGACCTCGTGCTGGTCGTGGTTCATCTCCGGAGCCTTTCCCCATGGTGATGTTCAGGATTCAACCAGACCCGGCCCCGGTACCGACAGGGGTACGACGCGATGTCGGCTCCCTGCTCCACGACGTGGACATCATTGGCTATCTCGAATTACCCGATCGGTGGTGTTCCAAACCCCAGGTGTCCGGTCGCAGTAGCCTCGCCAGGTGGCCGCCCGCATTCCTCCCGACCCCGGCACCGCGCCGCGCGCCCGCGCTGCGGCGGCGCTGGTGCGTTCGACCGGTCGGCTGAGCACGGCGGCGATGTCGCACATGGAGCACGACCTGACGTGGTTCGGCGACCTGAGCGCCGAGGAGCGCTCGTGGGTCGGTCAGATCGTGCAGGCCGGCATCCGGGGCTTCGTCGACTGGTACCGCGACGAGCAGCCCAGCGACCCCCACGGAGGTGAGGGCACCGCGGGCTCCGTCTTCGGCGTCGCGCCCCGCGAGCTGACCGGCGCGATCAGCCTCCAGCAGACCGTCGACCTGGTGCGGCTCTCGATCGACGTCGTCGAGCGCGAGGTCGACGGCGTGGTCGACCCCGACGACCTCGACGACGTGCGGGCCGCCGTCCTGCTCTATGCACGCGAGATCGCCTTCGCCACCGCCGAGGTCTACGCCCGCGCCGCCGAGGTCCGGGGCGCCTGGGACGCACGCCTCGAGGCCCTCGTCGTCGACTCGGTCGTGCGCGCCGAGACCGACGAGACCATGCTCTCGCGGGCGAGCGCCCTCGGCTGGGGCGCTCGTGGCGACGTCGCCGTGGTGCTCGGGACGCTTCCCGAACGCCGCGCCGACAGCGACCTCTTCGACGCCGTACGACGTCTCGCGCGGGGCGCCGGGATGGATGCGCTCTGCGGCACCCAGGGTGAGCGCCTGGTGGTGCTGCTCGGCGCGGTCACCGACGCCCGGCGGGCCGGCGCCGTGGTCGCCGACCTCTTCGGGGCCGGCGCCGTCGTGGTCGGGCCGGTCGCGGACGACCTGGGCTCCGCACACATCTCCGCGCGCTCGGCCCTGGCCGCCCACCGCGCCGCCGCTGGCTGGCCGCAGGCACCCCGACCGGTGCTGAGCTCCGAGCTGCTCGCCGAGCGCGCCCTGTCGGGCGACGGCCACGCCAGGCGCCACCTCGTCGAGGAGGTCTACCTGCCGCTGGTCGCCGCCAGGAGCGCACTTGCCGACTCGGTGGCGGCCTACTTCGACGCCGGCTCGTCGATCGAGGGTGCGGCGCGGGCGCTGTTCGTGCACCCCAACACCGTGCGCTACCGCCTGCGTCAGGTCGGCGACCTCACCGGCCTGGCGCCCAACGAGCCCCGCGACGCGCTGACGATCCAGATCGCCCTGATCCTCGGGCGCCAGTCCGGCCGGGTGCCCGACGGCGCCGACACCTTGTAGGAACCCTACAAAGTTCGAGGTCGATCTTTCGTGCTTGTCGGAGGCGTGCGGTGCCTCGGCGGACGGCACAGTTGTGGGTGTGCTCGTCATCGTCGCTCCCGGTCAGGGAGCCCAGTCTCCCGGCTTCCTCGCGCCCTGGTTGGAGGACGACGTCTTCGCCTCGCGGCTCCACTGGCTCTCGACCGTGGCCGGCCTCGACCTGGCCCACCACGGCACCGTCTCCGACGCCGAGACGATCCGCGACACCCGGATCGCCCAACCGCTGCTCGTGGCCACCGGCCTGGTCGCCTCGCTCGAGCTCTTCCCGCACCCCGCCGACGCGTTCGAGCTGATCGGTGCGGTCGCCGGCCACAGCGTGGGCGAGCTCGCGGCCGCCGCCGGCGCCCGGGCCATCACTGCCGAGCAGGCGATGGTGCTGGTGCGCGAGCGGGGCAACGCGATGGCCGACGCCGCAGCCCTCACGCCCACCGGGATGACCGCCGTCCTCGGCGGTGACCGCGACGAGGTGCTCTCCGCGATCGCGCGGCACGGCCTCGTCCCGGCCAACGACAACGGCCCCGGCCAGGTCGTCGCCGCCGGCACGCTCGAGCAGCTCGCCGCCCTGGCCGACGACGCGCCGTCCAAGGCCCGACTGATCCCGCTGCCCGTCGCCGGCGCGTTCCACACCGAGCACATGGCGCCGGCGGTCGGCCACGTCGCCCGGCTGGCCATGTCGGTCTCGGTGCACGACCCGCGCATCCCGCTCATCTCCAACCGCGACGGTCAGGTCATCCACCACGGCCGCGACGTCCTCAAGCGGATCGTGGGTCAGATCGCCCACCCGGTGCGCTGGGACCTCTGTCTCGACACGATGGCCGACCTCGGCGTCACCGGCATCCTCGAGATGCCGCCGGCGGGCACCCTCACCGGCATCGCCAAGCGCGCCCTCAAGGGTGTCGAGACCTTCGCGCTCAAGACCCCTGACCAGCTCGACGACGCCCGCGCCTTCGTCACCAAGCACGGCGAGGGCTCGCTCATCGACGTCACCCCGACCTGGCGCATGGTGGTCTCCCCCGTCAAGGGGACCTTCCACGTCGACGAGGAGGCCGCCGACTCCGACGAGCTCGCTGCCGGGGTCCGGATCGGACAGGTCAACAGCCTGCGCGACCACGTCGCCGTCACCGCGACGCACGGCGGCCAGGTCATGGAGTGGCTCGTCGAGGACGGCGACCCGGTCGCCCCCGGCCAACCCCTGCTGCGCCTGCACCCGATGGGAGCCGAATGACCACCCGCCCTCAGCTCGCGACGCCGCCCGTCGGCACGCCGGCGACGATCCTCGGCATCGGTGCCTACCGACCCTCGCGCGTCGTCTCCAACCACGAGCTCGTCGACGCCATCGACTCCTCCGACGAGTGGATCCAGCAGCGCTCCGGCATCAAGCAGAGGCGTTTCGCCACCCCCGACGAGACCATCGCGATGATGAGCGTGGCGGCCTGCCAGGAGGCGCTCGACCGCGCCGGCGTCGACGCCTC
>JBFJKO010000297.1:0-4741 GCA_041634935.1 Nocardioides sp. | reverse complement strand
TGGCCGCTGACCCCGACGTCCTCGCCGAGACCCGCGACCAGGCCGTGTGGTGGGGGTTGCTCGGCGGCGGCGTCCTGCTCCTGCTGGTGCTGCTGCGACCGCTGCTGGCGCGGCGTCACTGAGTGCGGGCGATCCCGACCAGGTTGCGCACCGCGCCGGCCGGCGGCTGCTTGCCTCCCGACCACACGGCGCGCAGCGTGCGGTGCAGGCGGAGGTCGACGGTCGGGACCGCGACGAGGTGGCCGAGCTCGAGGTCGCGCTCGACCACGCGTCGACTGAGGAACGCCGCTGACCCGCCCGCGAGCACGGTGCCGAGGATCGCCGTCGCCGTGGTCAGCTCGGCGACCGGGTCGGCGGCCACCAGGCCGTGCTCGGCCAGGGCCGACTCCAGCACCTCGCGGCTGCCCGATCCGCGCTCGCGCTGGGCCAGCCGCAGCTCGGCGACCTGGCGCGGCGACAGCGGCGTACGACGCCGGCTCATGGGCGATCCCTGCGCGACGACGAGCACGAGCTCGTCCTCGCCGACGGCGGTGTGACGGACCCCCGTGGGGGCGGTGACGCCCTCCACGAACCCGAGGTCGGCCGAGCCGTCGCGCACGGCTTCGACCACCCGCGCGCTGTTGGAGGCGGTGAGGCTCACGGTCGTCGCCGTGCTGCCCTCGGACTCCTGTCGCTGCCGCAGCTGCACGAGCCAGCGGGGGATCAGCGTCTCCGCCACGGTCATGCTGGCCCACACCGAGAGGTCGCGTCCGCGGTCGGCACGCAGGCCGTCGATGACCACCTCGATCTCCTCGGCCACGGCGAGCAGGTGGGTCGCCCGCTCGACGACGACGATGCCGGCGTCGGTGAGCTCCGACCCGCGGGCCCCGCGGCGCACGAGGGTGAGGCCGGTGAGCGTCTCCATCCCGCGCACCCGTTCGGAGGCTGCCTGCTGGGACGTGCCGTGGGCGCGTGCCGCGGCGCCGATGCTGCCCAGGCGGGCGACCAGCACCAGGAGTCGGAGTCCGTCGAGGTCGGGCACGTGGGAGGCCACAGGACAGACCTTAGCCTGCCCACAAGGCATCTTTGTGGACGCACAGGAGTGCGGGCCCTACTGGCGGGGGCGACGGCGGCGGACAGTGGAGCCATGACGCTCGCCCAGGTGCTCCCGACGACCGCGGCAACTCCGACGCCTCGTGCGGCCACGTTCGAGCCCTCGCGCGTGGCGCAGCGGGCGCCGGTCGGGCTGGGGCCCAACTGGTTCGCGACCGTCATGGGCACCGGGATCGTGGCGAACGCCGCGGCCACGCTCCCGATCGGGGTCCCGGGGCTGTTGCCGGTCGCCCGGGGACTCTGGGTGCTCGACGGTCTGCTGCTCGTGATCGTCGCGACGGCGGTGCTGGTGAGCTGGCGCCGGTGTCCCGGATCGGGCCGCCACCACCTCGACGACCCGGTGATGGCCCACTTCTACGGCGCGCCCGCGATGGCGCTGCTGACCGTGGGCGCGGGTGCCCTGCTGCTGGGCGAACCGCTGGTCGGCACCGCTGCGGCGCTGGTGCTCGCCGGCGGGCTCTGGTCGGTCGGCACGGTCCTGGCGGTCGCGACGGCGGTGGTCGTGCCGTACCGCGCCTTCACCTCGCACCGCGTGGCCCCGGACGCGGCCTTCGGCGGCTGGCTGATGCCGGTCGCGGCCCCGATGGTGAGCGCGGCGACCGGGCCGCTCCTGGTGGCGCGGCTCCCCGCCGGCGACCTGCGCCTCACCCTCGCGCTGGTCTGCGTGATGCTGTTCGGCCTCAGCCTGGTGGCGTCGCTGATGGTGATGACCCTGGTCTGGAGCCGCCTGATGCACCACCAGGTGGGCGGCGCCGCCGCCGTCCCCACGCTCTGGATCGCGCTCGGGCCGTTGGGCCAGTCGATCACCGCCTCGCACACGATCGCCCTCACGGCACCGACGTCCCTCCCGGCGCCGTACGGCGCAGCCGCGGCGACGGCCGACGTCCTCTTCGGTGTCCCGATGTGGGGCTTCGCCATGTTCTGGCTCGCGCTGGCGGCCTCGCTCACCGTGCGCGCCGCCCGTCTGGAGCCCGGCGGACTGCCCTTCACCCTCGGCTGGTGGTCCTTCACGTTCCCGGTCGGCACGGTCGTCACCGGCACCTCGGCCCTGGCGGTGACGACCGGGGCGACCTTCCTGGTCGTGCTCGCCGTGCTCGGGTACGTCGTCCTCGTGGGCGTGTGGGGCGTCGTCGCCGCGCGGACCGCCTCCGGCCTGCGCGACCGCACCCTGCTCGGAGCGTGAGGCAGCCGGGGCTCAGTCCCCCGGCCACTCCCCGGTGGAGCGTTCGAAGAGGCGGGCGCCGCCACGGGTGACGAGCGCCTTCACCACGGCGTAGATCGCACCCTGGACGGCGGCAGCGACCACGACCTCGCGGATCGGGTACTCGCTCTCGAGCGGCTTGGGCGGGTCGTCCGAGCCCGAGGTCGTGCGACCCCAGACCTGCTGGAAGATCTGTCCGGCGATGGCGCCGGAGATCATGCCGGTGATGATCCCCACGGGCTTGTAGAGGATCTTCGCCGAGGTGCTGCTGGGGTGCTCACGTCGTGTGGTCATGCTGGATCTCCCTCCCGGTCGGTGCCGTGCTCCGAGGCGGGCGCCTCGGTGCGGATCTCACGGCCCTCGTCGACGAGCTCGGCTTCCTTCTCCGCCTTCTTGTCCAGCTGGGTCGTGTCGCGCAGCGGCAGCTGCAGCCTGCGTTCGGCCTCGATCCCGGCCTGGAGCTGGCGGCCCCGCTCGAGCTCGGAGTCGAGCTCGGCCCCGAAGAGCAGGGCGAGGTTGGTGAGCCACAGCCAGAGCAGGAAGACGACGACTCCGGCGAGCGAGCCGTAGGTCTTGTTGTAGCTGGCGAAGTTGGCGACGTAGAAGCCGAACGCCGCGGAGGCCAGGATCCACACGACGATCGCGAAGACGGCGCCGACGCTGAGCCAGCGGAACTTCGGCTGCTCGACGTTGGGGGTCGCGTAGTAGAGCAGTGCGACGATCAGGACGACGACGGCCAGGATCACCGGCCACTTGGCGATGCCCCACACGGTGACGGCGGTGTCCCCGACGCCGAGCGCGTTGCCGACGGCCTCTGCGGCCGGCCCGGTCACCACCAGGGCGACGAGCACGAGCGCCGCGAGCACCACCATCACTGCGGTCACGAGCAGCAGGAACGGCCGCAGCTTCCACACCGGGCGCCCTTCGCCGATCTCGTACATGCGGTTCATCGCCCGGCCGAAGGCCCCGACGTAGCCGGAGGCCGACCAGAGTGCAGCGAGCAGACCCACGACCAGGGCCAGTCCCGCGCCCGATCCCCGGCTGAGCTCGGTCAAGGTGGGTTCGAGGGTGTCAGCGGCACCGCCGGCGCCGACGTCCCGCAGGATCTGCAGCACGGTGTCGGCCGCCTGCTGACCTTGCCCGACGAGACCGACCAGCGACATGAGCGCGATGAGGGCAGGGAAGAGCGCCAGGACGGCGTAGTAGGTGAGTGCGGCGGCGAGGTCGGTGCACTCGTCGGCGGAGAACTCGCGCAGCGTCTTGCGTGCGACGTACTTCCAGGACCGCGAGTCCAGGTCGGTGGGGTCGTCGGGCTTGGCCGCGGCGTCCGGCGAGGGCGCCTCGCCGTCCGACCGGCGCTCGTGGTCGGTGGTCGTCGTGCTCATCGGCGCCGCCGACGCCACACGAGGGCGGCCACCAGCAGGAGGACCACCCCGCCGCCGAGCGCCAGCTCGCGACCGTGGTCGCGTCGGGCGACGGCCACCTTCTCGCGCGAGCGCGCGCGGACGTCGAGCTTGTGGCCGAGGGCCTCGACGGTCTCGGCCAGGTGCTCCCGGGTGTCGGCCAGGTCGGCCACGATCTCCTCGGAGGTGCGTGGCTCGGGATTCTCGGGCCTCTGAGGGGTGGTCACGGGGTGCCTCCCTTGAGGGCGTCGAGGTCCTGCTGCACGTTGGCCGGGGTCTGCTCGAGCGGTGGCGTCGCCTGCGTGATCTCGCGCTTGCCGAGCGCGGCGGCGCCCCCGGCAGCGGCGAACAGCACCAGGGTGACGATCAGCGCGGCGAGCCAGGCGTCGATGACCAGGGCCAGCAGGAGCACCAGGGTGGCGATGAGGGCGCCGATGCCGTAGAGGGCGATGACTCCGGCCGCTCCGAAGAGCCCGGCGCCGATCCCGGCCTTCGTGACCGACTCGCTGATCTCGACCTTCGCCAGGGCGATCTCGTCGCGCACGAGCGTCGAGAGGTCCTGACCGAGCTCTGCGAGGAGTCGCCCGAGGCTCTCGTCGTCGTGCGGTGACGGGTCGTGCTGCATGGCGCCTCCTGAAACGGGGAGTGGTGGGCAGGAGTCGGTGCCACCCGTGGCTCCCCAGCCTGGACGACGGTGCGGACGCGATCGCCATTCCTACGGGTGAGTTGGCGGACCCGGGCGCACGCGGGTGTCGTAGTTTCGTCCGATGAGCGAGAAGACGATGCGCGAGCGCATGCTCGCCGGTGAGCCCTACATCGCCGACGACCCCGAGATCCTGCGCGACTCGCAACGCGCCCTGCGGCTGACGCACGCGATCAACCAGACCGACCCGACGGACGGCGAGACCCTGCGTGGGCTCTACTCCGAGCTGCTGGGCTCCTACGGCGAGGGCGCGGAGATCCGGCCGCCGTTCCGCTGCGACTACGGCTACCAGACGACCTTCGGTGCCCGCTCGTTCGCCAACTTCGGCCTGGTCGTCCTCGA
>JBFJKO010000296.1:0-4746 GCA_041634935.1 Nocardioides sp. | reverse complement strand
GGGCAGTACGTCTTCACCACCGACGAGGCCCGGGCCGACTTCCAGGAGGCCTTCGCCGCTGGTGCGGCCGAGGCCCCGGGCTCGAAGCTCATCGGCAGTGCGCCGGTGCTCATCGAGGCCTCGGACGTCGTCGCTATCGCCGAGGGTTGGGACGGCTTCGAGCCGTCGGCTCGCTACTGAAGCTGGCCCAGCGGTAGTCGCTTGCCTCCGGTTGTCCTTTGCCTCACCGGGTCTCGTCACGCCGGTCGCGGGTTCGTTCCTCACCCGCGCGGCTTGCTCGACCACCGATGAAGGCTGACGACTCGTGCCTCGTTGTCAGCCTTCCGGCGTCCAGACCTTCTTGGCCATGAGCAGGCCGTCGCCGACGGGCAGCAGCACCGGCACCAGGCCGTCGTGCTCGAGCACCTGGCGGCCGAGGTCGCGGATCGCCATCGTCTCGGCGTCGCGCTGCGAGGGGTCGGCGACCCGGTCGTGCCACAGCGCGTTGTCGAAGACGACCACGCCACCGGGGCGCAGCAGGCGCAGCGCCTCGGTGAGGTAGGCGGCGTACTCGGTCTTGTCGCCGTCGGCGAAGACGATGTCGTAGTGGGCGTCGGTCAGCCGCGGCAGCACGTCGAGCCCGGCGCCGGCGATCGTGCGCACGCGCTGGCTCGCGAAGCCGGCGTCGGCGAAGGTCTCGCGCGCGAGGCGCTGGTGCTCGGCCTCGACGTCGACGGTGGTGAGCACGCCGTCCGGGCGCATCCCGCGCAGCAGCCACAGACCCGAGACGCCGGTGCCGGTGCCGATCTCGACGACCGCTCGGGCCTCGAGCACCGAGGCCAGGAACTGCAGCATCGCGCCGGCACCGGAGCCGACGGCGACCACACCGACCTCCTCGGCGCGCGCACGGGCTGCCGCCATCAGGTCGTCCTCGCCGACGAACGTCTCGGCGTAGGTCCAGCTGGCGGGGGAGACGGGGTCGGTCGGCGTGCTGGGCATGAAGAGAAACCTAGCGCCTGCGTCGACCGCGGCCGCGGGGAACACGGGCGTCAGGCAGTTCGTTGTCCCTTCACAGGCAACCCTCAGTCACGAGGACTAGCGTCGGTGACCGAGGGGAACCACTGGTGCACGACCACAGGAGGGGACGACGATGAGTGCCGGCAGTGCGAGCGAGGGCGTTCCCACCTGGGACGAGATCGTCACCCGCCACTCCGACCGCGTCTACCGCCTGGCCTACCGGCTCACCGGCAACCGTCACGACGCCGAGGACCTCACGCAGGAGGTCTTCGTGCGGGTCTTCCGGTCGCTGTCGACCTACACGCCCGGCACCTTCGAGGGCTGGCTCCACCGGATCACCACCAACCTCTTCCTCGACCAGGCGCGTCGCAAGCAGCGCATCCGCTTCGACGCCCTCTCCGACGAGCGGGCCGACCGCCTGACCAGCGGCTCCCCGGCCCCCGAGGCGGCGTACGCCGACCGCACCTTCGACGACGACATCGAGCAGGCCCTCGCCACGCTGCCGCCCGACTTCCGGGTCGCGGTCGTGCTCTGCGACGTCGAGGGGCTGACCTACGAGGAGATCGCCGACATCCTCGGCGCCAAGCTCGGCACCGTCCGCTCGCGCATCCACCGTGGCCGCGCGATGCTGCGCACGGCGCTGGCCCACCGTGCGCCCACCGAGGGCCGCGAGCGCTACTCCGGCCCGGTCGTCGTCGCGACGGGTCGCCGTGAGGTGCGCCGATGACGTCGCTGGGCGGACACCTCGGACCACGCGTGAGCGCGCTCCTCGACGGACAGCTCTCCGCGACCGAGGCCGAGCGGGCGTGGGCGCACGTGCACGGCTGCCACCTGTGCCGTGACCAGGTCGAGCGTGAGGGCTGGATCAAGACCCGCCTCGCCGGGTCGTCGCCCGAGCAGGGCGCGCCCGACACGCTCAAGGGTGCGCTGCTCGGGATGCCGCCCGGCGACGTGCTGCGCGCGTTCTCCGGCCACCGCGAGGAGCAGCCGGTGCCGTCCCGCGTGCGTCGTACGGCGGGGCTCGCGGCGATCGGCGGCGGTGCCGCGGGCGCCGCTGTGATGGGGGTGCTCGCGCTCGGGGCCGCTCCGGCCGACGTGCCGAGCAACGACCGTCGGCTGCCGGCGTCGCAGATCACCACCCCGGCCCCGGTGCCGGCCAAGGCGCCGACGCGGCAGCTGCGCACCCCGTAGTAGCCCCCTGGCCGTGCCCCTCGGCGGAGCCTGACTGCCCCGGTCGCCGGACACGTCACCACTGACCAGGGATGATGGTGGGGTGAGTGACGACAACGACTCAGGGCTGAGAGGTGCCGACCGGGCCGAGCGCCCGGACATCTTCGCGCCCCCTGTCTACGGCCCCCCGGTGACGGCCCCGGTGGTCTGGCACGACTTCGCACGCCCGCCCGCTCCGGGCGCACACGTGGGCGCACACCCGGCCGCCCCCGGCGCGCACAGCGCGGGTCACCACCCGCGCGCCCGTCGCCTGCGCCTCGGTTCGGCCGCGCTCGTCCTCCTGCTCGGCCTCGGCGGTGGCCTCGGCGGCAGCGCCGTCTACGACGCGCTCGCCGACAACGAGGCGGCCGGCCCCTACGCCGGTGGTCTCGCCGACGTCGAGACCGTCGAGCTGCCTCCGGTCGAGACCGGGGGAGTGCAGGCGGTCGCCGAGGCGCTGCTGCCGAGCACCGTGCAGATCGTCGCCGACCTCGACGGCCAGGTCGCCGGTGCGACCGGGTCCGGCTTCGTGCTCGACAAGCAGGGCCACGTCGTCACCAACAACCACGTGGTCGCCTCCGCGGCCGAGGACGGCGGCGACATCCAGGTCGTCGACTTCGACGGCAACAGCTACGAGGCCGAGCTGGTCGGTCGCAGCACGGTCTACGACCTCGCGGTGCTGCTGGTGCCCGGCGCCACCGACCTCCCGCCCGCGGCGCTCGGTCGCTCGGAGCGGTTGCGCGTCGGCGACGGCGTGGTGGCCTTCGGGTCGCCGCTGGGCCTCACCTCCACCGTCACGGCGGGCATCGTGAGCGCGCTGCGCCGTCCCGTCACGACCGGCGCGCTCGGCGACGAGTCGTCCTACATCAACGCCGTGCAGACCGACGCCGCGATCAACCCGGGCAACTCCGGCGGTCCGCTGGTCAACCTGCGCGGCCAGGTGGTCGGGGTCAACTCCGCCATCGCGACCAACGGCGGCGCGAACGGCGACGCCGGCAACATCGGGGTCGGGTTCGCGATCCCGGTCGAGCAGGTGCGCATCACCGCCGACCAGATCCTCAAGACCGGCGAGGCGCGCTACCCCGTGATCGGGGCCGAGGTCTCCACGCGGGAGAGCTCGCTGTCCGCGGGCGCACAGATCTCGCGCATCAACGACGACACCCCGGCCCAGGCGGCCGGGCTCGCCGCGGGTGACGTGGTGATCGAGGTCGACGGACTGCGCGTGAGCGACGGCATCGGCCTCATCGTCAACATCCGCAGCCACCAGCCGGGGGAGCGCGTGGAGTTCGTCTACTTGCGCAACGGCGAGAAGCGCACCACCACCGTGCAGCTGGGCAGCGAGACGGGCTAGTCCTGCTCGGCCTCGACGTAGGGGTGCTCGGCCACGAACGTCGCCGTGTCGCGGTACATCTGGGCGATGTACTCCTCGAGCTTGGTGGCCTCGACGCGCCACTGGCCGCGTCCGCCGATCTTGATCGCCTCGAGCTCACCGCGACGCACCATCGCGTAGACCTGGGCGCTGGAGGTGCTGAGCACCTCGGCGACGTCGGCGAGGGTGAGGAAGCGGGGCGTGCCTGGCATGGGCCCATCGTCGCACTCCCGACGTCGCGGCCGGCGAGGACGCCCCGAGGCTGTGGAGAACGGGTTTGCGGCCGCCCGGTCCGGGCCATGATGGGCGGGTGTCCTCCACTCTCGGGAGCCCGCCCACCAGTCCGCCGCCCACTCCGCCTGCTCGGTCCGGGCCCGCGTCGTCCCAGGCGCGGGTGCCACCCGCCACGCGCGCCTCGGCGCCCGGCTGGCGCGACCCGCGGCTCTGGGTCGGCGTCGCCATCGTGGCGGCCTCGGTGCTGGTCGGCACCCGCGTCCTGGCCGCGGCCGACGACACGGTGGCCGTCTGGGTCCTGGCCGAGGACGCCGGCGTCGGCGAGGTCCTCGCTCCCGACGACCTGGTCGCCGAGCGGGTGCGGTTCGCCGACGAGGCAGCCCTGGGGCGCTACCTCGCGGTCGACGAGGCCCTGCCCGACGGCCTGCGCCTGCTGCGCGGCATCGGAGCCGGAGAGCTGCTCCCGCGGGCGGCGCTGGGCGACGCCGACCTGGGCGACACCTTCGAGGTCTCGCTCCCCGTGGCCCCGCTGCTCGTGCCGCCGTCGGTGACGGCCGGGTCGGTCGTCGACGTCTATCTCTCCGACCGCTCGGCCTCCGACCAGCGGCGTGCCGACGGTCCCGCCCTGAGCGAGGTGCGGGTCGTGGACGCGCCGCCGCCCGAGGAGGCGTTCGCCGTCGGTGGCGACCGGCAGGTCGTGCTGGCCGTGGCACCCGAGGCCGTGGCCGACTTCTACGCCGCGCTCGACGCGCTCGGCGACCCGGTCGTCACCGTCGTACGACGGAGCTGAGGCCGCGATGATCGTCGTCCTCGTCGTCGCCTCCGGCGCCTCGTGGGAGCCCGAGGCGCTGCGCGTGCTGGGCGAGCGCACCGACGTCGTGGTGCTCAAGCGCTGCGTCGACCTGCCCGACCTGCTCGCGAGCGCGACGTCGGGACAG
>JBFJKO010000295.1:0-4750 GCA_041634935.1 Nocardioides sp. | reverse complement strand
GTTCGGCCTCGACCCCGACGACTCGTCGGTGGCGCTCGGCGCGGTCCCGATGGACAGCTACCGCGGTGACGTCGAGAAGGCGCTGACCGACCTCGACCGGTGGCGCTCGGACGCCTACCGCGTGCTCGTGGTGCACCCCGGTCACGGTCCCGCCACCCGCACCGTCGAGGCGCTCGCGGAGCGGGACGTGCCGG
The DNA here is from genome assembly GCA_041634935.1 of Nocardioides sp. Lineage (GTDB taxonomy): Bacteria > Actinomycetota > Actinomycetes > Propionibacteriales > Nocardioidaceae > Nocardioides. The sequence continues at coordinate 4,556 of JBFJKO010000295.1, read as the reverse complement.
CCCGGCTGGTCGAGGGCGTCGAGACGCTCGACGACCTGCAGCCCGGCGTGGTGACGGTGACGTGCGGAGGGGTCGTGAAGGGCTTCGTCGACGACACCAACCGGCTGGTGCTGCTGACGGGGGAGGACATCTCGGGCCAGAAGGCCTCCACGCGCGACATGCGCAAGATGCCGGCGCGCCGCAAGAAGCAGATCGACCCGCTCGAGCTCAAGGCCGGCGACTACGTCGTGCACGAGCAGCACGGTGTCGGACGCTTCGTGGAGATGAAGCAGCGCGACGTGCAGGGAGCCAGGCGCGAGTACCTCGTGCTCGAGTACGGCTCGAGCAAGCGGGGCGCCCCGCCGGACCGGCTCTACGTGCCGGCCGACGCGCTCGACCAGGTCACCCGCTACGTCGGGGGGGAGCAGCCGAGCCTCGACCGCCTCGGCGGCGCCGACTGGGCCAAGCGCAAGAGCCGCGCCCGCACGGCGGTGCGCGAGATCGCTGCCGAGCTCATCAAGCTCTACGCCGCCCGCCAGGCGACCAAGGGCTACGCCTTCGGGCCCGACACGCCCTGGCAGCGAGAGCTCGAGGACGCCTTCCCCTTCACCGAGACCCCCGACCAGCTCAGCACGGTCGACGAGGTCAAGTCCGACATGCGCCAGACGGTCCCGATGGACCGGCTGGTCTGCGGCGACGTCGGCTACGGCAAGACCGAGATCGCGGTCCGCGCGGCGTTCAAGGCCGTCCAGGACGGCAAGCAGGTCGCGGTGCTCGTGCCCACCACGCTGCTGGTCACCCAGCACATGTCGACCTTCAGCGAGCGGATGAGCGGCTTCCCGGTCAAGGTCGCCGGCCTGAGCCGCTTCCAGACCGACAAGGAGGCGAAGGCGGTCACCGCCGGGCTGGCCGACGGCTCGGTCGACATCGTCGTCGGCACCCACCGCCTCCTCAACCCCGACATCAGGATGAAGGACCTCGGTCTGATCATCGTCGACGAGGAGCAGCGCTTCGGCGTCGAGCACAAGGAGCAGATGAAGCGGCTGCGCACCTCGGTCGACGTGCTCAGCATGAGCGCGACCCCGATCCCGCGCACCCTGGAGATGTCGATCACCGGCATCCGCGAGATGTCCACGATCACGACGCCTCCCGAGGAGCGTCACCCGGTGCTGACCTACGTGGGCGCCTACGAGGACCGTCAGGTCACCGCCGCGATCCGCCGCGAGCTGCTGCGCGACGGGCAGGTCTTCTTCATCCACAACCGCGTCACCTCGATCGAGAAGGCCGCGGCTCGCATCCGCGAGCTCGTGCCGGAGGCGCGCGTCGCCACCGCCCACGGCCAGATGGGGGAGCACCAGCTCGAGCAGGTGATGGTCGACTTCTGGGAGAAGACCTTCGACGTCCTGGTGTGCACGACGATCGTCGAGAGCGGGCTCGACGTCTCCAACGCCAACACGATGATCATCGAGCGGGCCGACACCCTCGGCCTCTCGCAGCTGCACCAGCTGCGCGGCCGCGTGGGCCGCAGCCGCGAGCGCGCCTACGCCTACTTCCTCTACCCGCCGGAGAAGCCGCTCACCGAGACCGCTCACGAGCGCCTCGCGACCCTGGCCCAGCACTCGGACCTCGGTGGAGGCATGGCGATCGCGATGAAGGACCTCGAGATCCGCGGCGCCGGCAACCTGCTCGGCGGCGAGCAGTCGGGCCACATCGCCGACGTCGGCTTCGACCTCTACGTGCGCCTGGTCGGCGAGGCGGTGGCGGAGTTCAAGGGCGACACCGACACCGACGTCCTCAACGAGGTGCGCATCGAGCTGCCGATCGACGCCCACCTGCCGCACGACTACATCGAGAGCGAGCGGCTGCGCCTGGAGATGTACCGCCGACTCGCGGAGGTGCGCTCGGACGCCGACGTCGACCTGATCGCCGAGGAGATGGTCGACCGCTACGGCGAGCCGCCGCAGGAGGTCGTCTCGCTCCAGCTGGTCGCGCGGTTCCGTGCGCGGGCCCGCGAAGCCGGCATCTCGGAGGTGACGATCGCGGGCAAGAACGTGCGCTTCGCCCCGGTGTCGCTGCCCGAGTCGCGTCAGATCCGGCTGCAGCGGGTCTACCCGAAGTCGATCATCAAGTCGACCGTCGACACCGTGCTCGTGCCGCGGCCCGGCACCCCCGGCGCGACCGGTCGCCCTCTCGAGGGCATCGCCCTGCTTGAATGGGCGCGCGTCGTCATCGACCACGTTCTCGACCCGAAGGAGTCCTGAGTGAGCAAGCGTTCCCCCCGACTGGCGGCCCTGGGGCTCCTCGGCGTCCTCCTCACCGGTGGAGTGCTCTCCGGCTGCGGGGTCAGCGACGACCGGCTGCGTCCGGGCGTCGCGGCGCAGGTGGGCGACACCGAGGTCGAGCTCGACGTCATCGACGACTCCGTCGACGTGGCGTGCTCCTTCTTCGTCGACCAGGAGCAGGTCGGGTTCCCACGCTCGCTGGCCCGTCAGCAGTTCGCCAGCGTGCTCGTGCAGCGTGCCGCGGCCGACCAGGCACTCGCCGAGAGCGACCTCACCGTGGGCGACGACTACGAGCAGGGCCTCCGCGCCCTCGATGCCGGCAACGAGCAGATCCCCGAGCGCCAGCGGGCACCGTTCGCGCTCCTCAGCGAGGCGACGACGTACGTCGACGCGGCGGCGACCCTGCTCGGCGAGGCGGCCTTCGAGGCCGAGGGCGAGGTGCCGGCCGACCCGACGCTCCTCAACGACCGTGGCCGCTCGGTGATCGCGACCTGGATCGACGAGAACGACGTCGCCATCAACCCGGTGCTGCGACTGGCCGTCGAGGAGGGCCAGGTCGTCGCCGAGGGCACCGGTACCAGCGTCGCCACGAGCGCCTTCGCGACCACGAGCCTGCTCGACCCCAACACGGCCACCGAGTCCGACGTGACCGCCGCGGCCGCGCAGCTGCCCCCGAGCCAGCTGTGCGGGGTCTCGTCGCGCTGAGGTCATGACCGACGACCCGGGCGCTCCGGGCGATCCAGGTGACTCAGGTGCCCCGGACGCCCTGGCCGAGCTGGTCGCCGTCATGCGGCGGCTGCGCACCGAGTGTGCGTGGAAGGCCGAGCAGACGCCGGAGTCGCTGGTCCCGTTCCTGCGGGAGGAGACCGAGGAGCTGGTCGAGGCCATCGAGTCCGGCGACCCCGCCCACGTGTGCGAGGAGCTGGGCGACGTCCTGCTGCAGGTCGTCTTCCACGCCGCGATCGCCGAGGAGCGCGGCGACTTCGGCATCGACGACGTCGCGGCGGGCATCACCGCCAAGCTGCGGCGACGCAACCCGCACGTCTTCGACCCCGCCTCGTTGGGACGCGACGCCGACTCCCCGGCCCTGAGCGCCGCCGAGGTCAACGAGATCTGGCAGCGGGTCAAGCGCGCCGAGAAGGCCTCGCCCGGGCCGTCGGGGTCGTCAGGGCGGGCGGCGTCCCCCTCGGTGACCACCGGCGCGTGCGCGGGCGACGAGGACGGCCGCGTTCCTCTACGCTGAGGCCGTCCAGCCTCACCGAGGCCCGATGACCAACAGGAGCAGACTGACGTGGCAGCCATCGAAGCCGTCGGAGCACGCGAGATCCTCGACTCGCGCGGAAACCCCACCGTGGAGGTCGAGGTCGTCCTCGATGACGGCGTCTTCGCCCGCGCCATGGTGCCCAGCGGCGCCTCGACGGGCGCCTTCGAGGCGGTCGAGCTGCGCGACGGCGGTGACCGCTACCTGGGCAAGGGCGTCGAGAAGGCCGTCGACGCCGTCATCCAGACCATCGGGCCGGCCCTGGAGGGCCTGGACGCCGACGACCAGCGCCTGGTCGACCAGACGATGCTCGAGCTCGACGCGACGCCCAACAAGGCCACGCTCGGGGCCAACGCGATCCTCGGCGCCTCGCTCGCCGTCGCGCGCGCCGCTGCCGACTCGGCCGGCCTGCCCCTCTACCGCTACGTCGGCGGACCGAACGCCCACGTCCTGCCGGTGCCGATGATGAACATCCTCAACGGTGGCTCCCACGCTGACTCGAACGTCGACATCCAGGAGTTCATGATCGCGCCGATCGGCGCGTCGACCTTCCGCGAGGCGCTGCGTCAGGGTGCCGAGGTCTACCACTCCCTGAAGTCGGTGCTGAAGAAGAAGGGCCTGGCGACCGGGCTGGGCGACGAGGGCGGTTTCGCCCCGAACCTCGACTCCAACCGCGCCGCCCTGGACCTGATCGCCGAGGCCGTCGAGGCCACCGGCCTCACCCTGGGCCGCGACGTCGCGCTCGCCCTCGACGTCGCTGCGAGCGAGTTCTGCTCCGACAACACCTACACCTTCGAGGGCGCGTCGAAGTCGGCGGAGGAGATGACCGACTACTACGCCGACCTGGTCGCGGCCTACCCCATCGTGAGCATCGAGGACGCCCTCGACGAGGACGACTGGGACGGCTGGAAGGCCATCACCGACCGCCTCGGCACCAAGACCCAGCTCGTCGGCGACGACCTGTTCGTCACCAACGTCGAGCGCCTCCAGCGAGGCATCACCGGCGGCCAGGCGAACGCGCTGCTGGTGAAGGT
>JBFJKO010000294.1:0-4787 GCA_041634935.1 Nocardioides sp. | reverse complement strand
CATCCACGGCATGGGACCGCTGGCCCGCGCGATCAACAAGCTGGGCGGCGACTTCCGCTGGCAGCACCTCCCGGTGCCCTTCGAGGTCTACGCCGACGGGATCGACCTGGTCATCTTCGAGGAGTTCGGCACGGGCGCGGCCGCCCTGCACCTCGCCGACGCACTCGCCCGCGACGAGCTGCTGCGCGACGAGGACTACCGCCGCCGCTTCCGCAAGGACTACGAGAACAAGTGGGGCCCGCGCGTGTGGCACCGCGACTTCTTCGACGCCGAGATCGTCGAGTGCCCCGACGCCTCGATCGTCGGGAAGTCGTTCGGCGCCGTGGGCCAGGAGCGGGGCGGCCTGCACCCGGTCGACGCGTTCCTCGACCTCGTCCTCGAGCACGGCACCGCCATCCGCTGGCGCACGACGATCTCCAACCACCGCCCCGAGCTGCTCAAGAAGATCGCGGTCGAGCCCGGCATCCAGCTGGGCTTCTCCGACGCCGGCGCCCACCTGCGCAACATGGCCTTCTACAACATGGGGCTGCGCTTCCTGCGCCACGCGCACGACGCCGAGCTGGCCGGCACGCCCTTCATGACCATGGAGCACGCCGTCCACCGCCTCACCGGCGAGCTCGCCGACTGGTACGGCGTGGACGCCGGACACCTGCGGGTCGGCGACCGCGCCGACCTGGTCGTGCTCGACCCGTCACGCCTCGACTCCGACCTCGACGACTACCACGAGAGCCCCGTCGAGCAGTTCGGCGGACTCTCGCGCATGGTCAACCGCAACGACGCCTGCGTGCGACGGGTGCTGATCTCGGGCCGCACCGTCGTGGCCGACGGGGTCCCGACCGAGGTGCTCGGCTCCGAGCGCACCGGGTCGTTCCTGCGGGTCGGCCAGACGGTCGCGCCGCGGCCGGCTGCGTCGACGTCCCGGCCGGCATCTGCCGCGGTGCGCTGACAGTCCGGTCGGCCCGCGGTGGCGGCCGGCGACCCCGAGATGTCGCCGCCCCCCAGCCGCCGAAGCCCGCCCCGGCCCGGGGCAGGACCACGGTGGTGTCATCCCCCTGCGGTGGTCCCCGAACCGCGGCGTGCTTCGGGGACGAGTCTGGGACGAGGGGGCCGGGCAAGACCAGTCAGATCGCCGACTCCGGACAAGTCCGGACACGTCCGGACCGAGCGCACCCCGCTGACCTGCGGTTTCAGGAGCCGTTCAGGAAGTCGGCGACGTGGGCGTTGACGACGTCCGGCCGCTCCACCTGGAGGAAATGACCCGTTCCCGGCACCAGGATCGCCCGACTTTGACCGGTCAGGGCCCGTTCGGCGCCGGCGAAGAAGCGACGGTCGAGGCACCCGTCCTGGTCGCCCTGGAGGAAGAGCGTCGGCACCGTCGGCGCGTCGGCGAACGTGCGGTGCCAGCCGGCGTAGGTCCGGGCCCCGCGACCCGGACGGAGGAACGCGCGGTAGTAGGAGACGACCGCTCGGGCGTGGGCTCGGTCGGGCACGGAGGAGAGCAGGAACGAGACGTCGTCGGTGGCGTCATAGCCCGGCGACCAGTCGCGCCAGAGCTTGGCAGCGAGCGTGTCGAGGTGCCGCTCGGCCAGGCCCGGCACCTGGTTGAAGGCGATGTACCAGGAGTTGCGCGGCTGGCGGGCGACGGCGCCCAGCCAGGCCAGGAGCGTCTCGCGGGACGGCGACAGGGTGGGGAGCGGGGGGACGGCCATCGTCACGATCCGGCTGAAGGGTGAGTCCGGGTGCGCCCCGAGCCCGCTGGTCGCGATCGCGCCCCAGTCGTGGCCGACGAGCACCGAGCGCTCGTCGCCGCCGAGCGCGCCGTGCACCGCGACGGCGTCCGCCATGAGAGCACCCACCGTGTAGGTGTCGTCGCTCGGCACCGCCGACGGACCGTAGCCGCGCAGGAACGGTGCCGCGACCCGGAAGCCCCGATCGGCGAGGTAGGGCCCGAGGTGGCGCCAGGTCCAGGCCGTGTCGGGGAAGCCGTGGAGGGCGAGGACGAGCGGCGCCTGCTCGTTGCCGGTGTCGCCCCACTGCAGCACCCGCGCCGTGTAGGTCGGCAGCGGCACCTCGACCACCCGCGGCAGGCTCATGCCCTCACCCTGTCGCCGCGCGGGCGCTAGCCATCGGACCGGTTCGCCTTCTCGGCGGCCCGCGCAGCCTTCGCAGCTTTCGCGATGGTGTCCTCGACGATGGAGTTGAGCCGCGCGCCGTTGGGCCAGCCGGCGTAGTGACAGACCAGGATGACGATCTCGCGCAGGGCGTCGTGGTCCAGCTCGCCGCGAGAGTACGCCGCGGGGATCTGGATGCCGAGCACGTCGGCGGCCCCGGTGCCGGCGAGCATCCCGATCAGGATCAGGCGCCGGTCGCGGTCGGAGAGGCCCGGGCGGTTCCAGATGTCGCCGAAGAGGTGGTCGGCGGTGTAGCGGAAGAATTCGCCGTGCCCGTCGGTCATCTCGAAGCCGTAGACCTGCTCCATCTTCTCGAGTCCGCGGCGGCGGAGCTCGGGGAGGTCGTCGAATTTTTCGCTCACAGTCCCAGTCCTGTCCTCAGTCGTCGCAGCGCCAGGTCGGCGAGCGGAGTGTCGACGCCGAGCGACTCGGCGAGCTCGGTGGCGAAGCGGAGGTCCTTCTCCCCCAGGTCGGCCACGTGGGTGAAGATGCCGGCCCAGAAGTCGTCGGCCGCCAGCGGCGCTGCGGTCTCGCGGTGCATGATGGCGCCCGGCCCCCCGGTGATCGCGTCGGTGTGGCGGACGACGTCGCCCAGCGCGCGCAGGTCCAGCCCGGCTGCTTCGGCGAGCCGCTGGGCCTCGGTGGCGGCGGTGAAGGAGACGAAGTGCATGAGGTTGCGGGCGAGCTTGAACTTCGTGCCCGCCCCGATCGGCCCGGCGTGGACGACCTTCGAGCCGAGCACGTCGAGCGCCGGCCGAGCAGCGGCGAACGCCTCCTCGGAGCCGCCGACCATGATCGCGAGCGAGCCGTCGGCGGCACCCATCCCGCCGCCCGACACCGGCGCGTCGACCAGCAGGACGCCGTGCTTGGCGGCGGTGATCTCCAGCTGGCGCGGCGTCTCGGGGGCGACGGTGGAGTGCACGACCACCACCAGCCCGTCACGGGCCGCCCCGAGCACCTGCCCCAGCACGTCACGTACCTGGTCGTCGTCGCGCACCATCACGCACAGCACGTCGACCCGGGCGGCGAGACCGACCACCGACCCGGCGACGTTCGCCCCGGCGGCCTCGAGCTCGGCCAGCGGCCCGGCCGCGACGTCGTACACCGAGAGGGAGAGGCCTCGCGCGGCCGCCTGGTCGGCGAGCCGCAGCGCCATCGGCTTGCCGATGTTGCCGAGCCCGACGAAGCCGACCTCCGTCGTGACCGGGGTGCTCATGCGCGGAAGGTCTGGCCGCCGTCGACGGCCAGGATCTGACCGGTGACCCAGGACGCCTCGTCGGACAGCAGGAAGAGGCAGGCGCCGACCATGTCCTCGGGCTGGCCCATCCGCTTGAGCGCGAGCCCCTTGACCAGGTCCTTCGCGGCGTCGCCGGCCTGCGTGCGGGTGGCAGCGGTGTCGGTCGGGCCCGGGGCGATCGCGTTGACGCGGATGCCCATCCCGCCGACCTCGTGGGCGAGCTGGTGGGTGAGTCCGTTGATGCCGACCTTCGCCAGGCCGTAGAACCCGGAGTAGAGGTAGGCCGCCGTCGAGCTCTGGTTGACGATCGAGCCGCCCCCGCGGGCCTGCATCGAGGGGTAGACGGCGCGGGTCATCACCAGGGCGCCGTCCATGTTCACGCTCATGAACTTCCGGTAGTAGTCCCAGTCGACGCTGATCAGCAGGTCGAACTGCATGTCGCCGTAGATCGCGGCGTTGTTGACCAGGCCGTCGATCCCGCCGTACGCCGCCGTCACGGCTTCGACGAGCGCGCCCGCGGACTCGTGGGAGGAGACGTCGGTGCGCACGAACATCGCCGTGCCGCCGTCGGCCTCGATCTGCTTGACGACCTGGGCGCCGGACTCCTCGTTGAGGTCGGCGACCACCACCGAGGCGCCCTCGACGGCCAGCGCACGGGCATAGGCCTCGCCGATGCCCTGCGCGGCGCCGGTGACGACGACGACCTTGTTGTCGAACCTGTTCATGTCTGTTCCTCTGGTGCTGGTGGGTGCTGGGTGGTTGCTGCTGCTCCTCGGCTCACGGGGTTTCGAGACGCGTCACGCAGTCCGTCGCTTCGCTCCTGACTGGCGTCGACGCTCCTCAACCCGCTCGCGGTCCTTCCGGCGCTCGCAGGCTCACTCCGGAAACGCGAGCGTCTTCGTCTCGAGGTACTCCTCGAAGCCGGCCACGCCCATCTCGCGGCCGAGGCCGGAGTGCTTGTAGCCGCCGAAGGGGGCGTCGGGGCTGAACCACACCCCGCCGTTGACGGCGAGGGTGCCGGTGCGGATCCGCCGGGCGACCGCGGTGGCCCGCTCGAGGGAGGCGGAGTCGACCGATCCCGAGAGCCCGTAGGCGGAGTCGTTGGCGATGCGGACGGCGTCGTCGTCGCCGTCGTGCGGGATCACGACGAGCACCGGGCCGAAGATCTCCTCCTGCGCCAGGCGCGAGGAGTTGTCGAGGCCGGCGACGACGGTGGGCTGCACCCAGTAGCCGTCCTGCTCGATGATCGACCCGCCGGTCGCGAACGTCCCGCCCTCCTCGAGCGCGAGCGCGAGGTAGGCCGCGACCCGGTCGCGCTGGACCTGCGAGATCACCGGCCCGCAGATGGCTCCGGGGTCGGCGGGGTCCTTGGCCCCGAT
>JBFJKO010000293.1:0-4798 GCA_041634935.1 Nocardioides sp. | reverse complement strand
GCAGCTTGGCCACGAAGAACCACGTCTCGTAGCGCTTGGGCTCGAAGACCGGGGTGAGCCAGCCGTCCCACGCGCCGAGGAGGTCGGTGCGCAGCACCAGGCCGCGACGGTTGAGGAAGTCGGTCAGCGACAGCTCCCGCGACTCCAGGGCGACCCGGTCGGCCTCCCAGTCGTCACCGGTGGTGTCGGCGACGACCTCGTCATCGACGTCACCGATGCCGTCGGCGCCGATGGGGCCGGCCAGCAGGACGCCGGACTCCTCGAACGTCTCGCGGACGGCGGCGCACACGAGCGCGCGGGCGAGGTGCTCCTCGCAGCCGAGCCGCTCGGCCCACTCCGCCGGCGACGGGCCGGCCCAGGAGACCTCGGCGTCGAAGTCGCGCTGGTCGACACCTCCGCCCGGGAAGACCGCCATCCCGGCGGCGAAGTCCATCGAGACCTGGCGGCGCAGGTAGTAGACCTCCGGGCCCTCCCCGTCGGTGTCGGCCTCGGCCAGCAGGATGACGGTCGCGGCCTGCCGGGGCACGGCCGGCGTGCGGGTGCCGTCGGCGTACTCCCCGGCGATCCCCACGACCGACTCCGGCAGCGGGACCGGCGGCAGCGGGATCTTCACACCTCGACCAGCAGCTCGATCTCGACCGGCGCGTCGAGGGGCAGCACGGCCACCCCGACCGCCGAGCGGGCGTGCACGCCGGCGTCGCCGAAGACCTCGCCGAGCAGCTCGGAGGCGCCGTTGGCGACCCCGGGCTGTCCGGTGAAGTCGGGGGCCGAGGACACGAACACGACGACCTTGACGATCCGCTTGACGGCGGACAGGTCGCCGACCTCGGCCTTGACCGCGGCGATCGCGTTGAGCACGCACTGCTGCGCGCAGGCGTAGGCCTCCTCGGCGCTGACCTGCGTGCCGACCTTGCCGGTCGTGATCAGCTCTCCCGAACGCATCGGGAGCTGACCCGACGTGAAGACGTGGTTGCCCGACCGGACGGCCGGCACGTAGACGGCGACGGGCTTGGCGACCTCGGGGACCGCCAGGCCCATCGCTGCCAACCGCTCTTCAGGGCTGCTCGCCGGGCTGGCCACTACTGCGCCGGACGCTTGAGGAACGCGATCAGACCACCCTGGGCGTTGGTCTGGATCGTGACCAGCTCCCAGCCGTCCTGGCCGAAGTTGTTCAGCATCAGCGCTTCGTTGTGGAGCGGGATCGGCGCGACTTGGTACTCCCATTTCGTCATGCGTCGCACCCTACTCGCGCCGATCCCCGCTAGCGCTTCGAGGGCTTCGCAGCCCGCTTCGCCGACCTCGCCGACTCCGAGGGCATGGCGGTCGCCGAGGTCTCGGAGATGACGTGCTCGACCATCTGCTCACGCGCCCAGGCCCGCTTCTTGCGCTGGATCACCCGGTCCTCGGCCAGCAACGCCTTGGCCGTGGCCACCGCCATCAGGACCATCACCACGCTGAACGGCGCCGCCACCAGGATCGCGGTCGTCTGCAGCGCTGTCAGGCCGCCGGCGACGAGGAGCACCGCTGCGATGACGCCCTCCATGATCGCCCAGAACACGCGGTTCCAGACCGGCGGGTTGAGGTTGCCGCCCTCGGACAGCATCGCGACCACGAACGAGCCGGAGTCGGAGGAGGTGACGAAGAAGACCACGATGAGGAACATCGCGATGATGCTGAGCGCCGTCGCCATCGGGAGCGTGTCGAGCAGCTGGAAGAGCGCGGTGTTGGTCGAGACCGATCCGTCCTCGCCGACGAGGCCGCCGCCACCGAAGACCTCGATGTAGATGGCCGAGCCACCGAGCACCGAGAACCACAGGAAGGTGATCGCGGTCGGCACCAGGAGCACACCGGTGATGAACTGCCGCACCGTGCGTCCGCGCGAGATGCGCGCGATGAAGACACCGACGAACGGCGCCCAGCTCATCCACCAGCCCCAGTAGTACGTCGTCCACGACGACAGCCACGAGGCGCCGTCCTCCTGGAAGGGACGGACGTTGAAGGAGAGGTTCAGGAAGTTCTGCAGGTAGGAGCCGATCTGGGTGATGAAGTCGCTCAGCAGGAACACGGTCGGCCCGAGGACCAGCACCATCAGGAGCAGGACCCCGGCCAGCCCCATGTTGACGTTCGAGAGCAGCTTGATGCCCTTGTCGACACCGCTGATGACCGACGCGAGCGCGATGGCGGTGATGACGGCGATCAGGATGACGAGCAGTCCCGTGCCGGCGTTGTCGACGAAGCCGAGGAAGTTCAGACCCGCACCGAGCTGGGTGACGCCGAAGCCGAGCGACGTCGCGACGCCGCACAGGGTCCCGACGACCGCAATGACGTCGATGAGGTCGCCCCAGCGACCGAGGATCTTCTCACCGAAGAGCGGCTCGAGGGCCCAGCGCAGCGAGATCGGACGACCCTTGCGGTGCACGGCGTAGGCGATGGCCAGGCCGACCACCACGTAGATGGCCCAGGCGTGCAGGCCCCAGTGCAGGAAGGTCGTGTCGAGGGCGCTCCGCGCCTGCTGCGAGGCATCGGCGGCGGGCGAGCCCGGCGGCGGTGCGGCGTAGTGGTTGAGCGGCTCGGCCACTCCCCAGAAGACCAGGCCGATGCCCATGCCGGCCGCGAAGAGCATCGCGAACCAGGACTTGATCCCGAACTCGGGCTCCTCGTCGTCCTTGCCCAGGACGATGTCGCCCATCCGGGACAACGCGATCCACAGCGAGAAGGCCACGAAGCCGGTCACCACGGCGACGTACCACCAGCCGATCTTCTGCACGACCTCGGTGTTGGCCGAGACCAGGGCGTCGTCGAGCTGGTCGGGCCAGATGGCCGCGACGACCGCGAAGATCACCAACAGGACGGCGGCGGGCACGAACACCCGGGGGGCGTTGAGCAGTCGGGGGGAGGAGGCGGGCGCCTGGGGCGCCTTGTCCGTGGGCGGGCTCTGCGTCATCTGGCTGCCTCTCGGTCGGAGTCGATTCGGGCAAGGTGGCGACGTTACCGAAGCCCACTGCCGCGCTGCACCCTCCCGTGCGGTGACAGCGTCTCAGGGTGACCCGGGCCACGTCGAGGGCCGTTCAACGTTTCGGACCCCGGCCCCGTTGACCTCATGACCGCAGCGCCACCTCACTCGGGAGACTCGGGAGGTCCCCTCATGACCACCACCTCGTCACGGCCGGCGCTCGTCGCCGCGCTCGCCGTGCTCACCCTGGTCGCGACACCACTCACCCACGCGCCACGTGCCGTCGCCGGGTCGGACCTGCAGGTGCGCACCTCACCCAGCCCGGCGAACCCGCTCGAGGTCGCCGGTCCGGACGGCCCCTACCCGCCGACCTCGCCCGAGGACTGCGTGGCCAAGGGGGGCGCACCCCACAGCGAGCGCTGCCAGGACGTCCTCCTCACCGTCAGCGACACCGCACCGCTCGAGGACGTGACGGTGCGCGTGGTCGAGAGCGACGACCTCGACGTGGTTCCGATGGAGGCGAGGATCGACGGCGACGACGGGGCCACGTCCGAGGAGGTGGCCTTCGTCGTCCAGGCCCGGACGACCGGGCTGCACACCCTGAGCTTCGAGGTCACCGCGCCAGGGGTCGAGCCGCAGACCATCACTCTTCCCTACGTGTGGCGGGCCGGCGGGCCGCCTCTCCCGGGCGGCGACTCGCTCGCCGGCCGGCTCTACGGCGGCGTCGCGAGCCCCACGCACAACTGCAGCAAAGAGGGTGGGTGCACCTACCGCTACTCCGAGCGGCTCTCGTTCCTCGACGACCAGAGCGTCAGCAAGCGGCTCGCCGTCCGCGGCAAGCAGGTGTGCGGCCCTGAGGGCAGGTGCCCCACCTATCACTACGACCGGACGACCGGACTCGTGCAGGTCGGCCGACGCATGATCGGTCGGGTGACCGGGCGCGCCGCCTGGTTCGACGGGGTCCGCTACGCCCGGCTGACCTACCCGGAGCGCGGACGGCGCCTCGACGGAGCCTGGCGCTTCGTCGCGGACGTCGACGAGCCTCTCGGGATCGCCGACCAGTACCTCCGACTGCGCGCCGACGGCCGTTTCCGGCTCACCTACGTGGTCGACACCCACCGCCACCCCTCGCCGCCCGACGACGAGACGCGCTACGGACGGAAGATGCTCGGCACCGACCTGATCGGTCGCCACGGCCGCCTGCGACTCGACGACGGGAAGCACAAGGCGACCGAGGTCGCGACGCTGGCGCTGGTCACGACCCCGAGCGGCCGACCGCGGGCTGCCACGAGGGGCGTCTGGCTCGACGTGTCGGTGGCTCCCCCGGACCTCGGGAAGCGCTTCGTCGACGGCAACCGGCTCCACCCGGCGCCTCCTCCGCCGGGCTGACGTCAGGGAGGCGGGGCGAGCGGACCCCAGGCGCCGCGCGCCTCGACGGGGAGTCACCCACGGCCCGACCGACCCGGTCGCGGCTCAGCTCTGCAGCGGCGGCTCGGTCTTGTCGCGGATCTCGTCCTCGGTGACGTCCGGGGCGAGCTCGACCAGGCGCAGCCCACCGCCCTCGGCGGGCGGGATCACGTCGATGACGCCGAGGTCGGTGATGATGCGCTGCACGACCCGCTTGCCGGTGTAGGGCAGCGAGCACTCGTTCACGATCTTGTAGGCGCCGTCGCGCGCGACGTGCTCCATCAGCACGATGACCCGCTTGGCGCCGTGCACGAGGTCCATCGCGCCGCCCATGCCCTTGACCATCTTGCCGGGGATCATCCAGTTCGCGATGTCGCCGGCCGCCGAGACCTGCATCGCGCCGAGGATCGCGGCGTCGATCTTGCCGCCCCGGATCAT
>JBFJKO010000292.1:0-4803 GCA_041634935.1 Nocardioides sp. | reverse complement strand
CGCGGCAAGCTCTCGCTGATCCCCGTGGTCGAGGACGACGCCGACGGCGAGAAGTCCGAGTCCGACTCCAACGACGGCGAGCAGTGACGAAACCCCTCACCGCAACGCAGCAGAAACCCGGTACGACGCGCACCCTCCTGGGTGAGGACCAGGGCGGACTCGTCCGCCGCACGGTCCTCCCCGGGGGGCTCCGCGTGATCACCGAGGCGATGCCCGGCGTCCGGTCCGCCACCATCGGTGCGTGGGTCGGCGTCGGGTCTCGCGACGAGTCCCCGACGTTGTCCGGGGCCTCGCACTTCCTGGAGCACCTGCTGTTCAAGGGCACCGAGGAGCGCTCCGCCCTCGAGATCTCCATCGCCCTCGACGCCGTGGGCGGGGAGTTCAACGCCTTCACCGCCAAGGAGTACACCTGCTTCCACGCGCGGGTCCTCGACGAGGACCTGCCGCTGGCCGTCGACGTGATCGGCGACATGATCACCTCCTCGGTGATCGCTCACGACGACGTCGAGGCCGAGCGCGAGTTCATCCTCGACGAGATCGCGATGCACGACGACGACCCCGACGACGTCGTCCACCAGCTCTTCGCCGAGCAGGCCTGGGGTGCCGACTCGCCCCTCGGCCGAGCGATCGCCGGCACGGAGGCCTCGATCACCGGCCTCGACCGTGATGCGATCCTCGCCTTCTACCAAGGGCACTACCGCCCGTCGAACATGGTCGTCGCCGTCGCCGGCAACCTCGACCACGCGAGCGTCGTCGACCAGGTGTGCGCGGCCTTCGGTCGCTCCGGCTTCCTGGACGGCGAGGCTGACCCCGAGCTCGCGACCACGCCCGAGCTCGTCGGGGTCAACCCCGGGAAGGTCTCGACCACCCGTCCGTTCGAGCAGGTCAACGTGGTGCTCGGGATGGAGGGACTCCACCGCGACCACCCGGACCGCTTCGCGCTCGGCGTCCTCAACACCGCGCTGGGCGGGGGGACGTCGTCCCGGCTGTTCCAGGAGATCCGGGAGCGCCGCGGGCTCGCCTACTCGGTCTACTCCTTCGCCTCGCACCACGCCGAGTCCGGTGTCGTGGGGGTGGCGGTCGGGTGCCTGCCCGCGAAGGTCGACGAGGTGCTCGCCACGGTGCGCGCCGAGCTCGCCCGCGTGGCCGCTGACGGCATCACCGCCGACGAGCTGAGGATCGGCAAGGGACAGCTGCGCGGGGGACTGGTCCTGGGCCTGGAGGACTCGGCCTCACGGATGTCACGTCTGGGGCGCGCCGAACTGGTGCACGACGAGCTGCTCGAGGTCGACGACGTGCTGGCACGCATCGATGCCGTGACGCTCGAGGAGGTGCGGGAGGTCGCAGCCGCGGTCTTCACACGCCCGGAGGTCCTGGCGGTCGTCGGGCCGTAGCCGTCGCTGCTCGCCGTACCGAGACGGGCGGTGACGTGCCTGCGCGCGGTGAGTGGTCGGCTGGCGGGCATCTCGATACGCCCGCCCGCGACTTCGTCGCTCGGCGGGCTACTCGATGACCAGGGGTGCTCGGCGGGCTGCGGTTTGGTCGTCGAGTAGCCGGGGTGCGAGCGCAGCGAGCGACCGGCGTATCGAGACGCGCGGCGAGGTGGCCCGGGCGAGTCGCCCGACTAGCGCCGGCCGATGATGCCGATCACGGCAGGCTGCTGGTTGTCGACGACCGAGACCCGGAAACCGCCCTCGCTCAGCGCGGCCGAGGCCTGCTTCTCGATCTTGGGGACCTCGTCGCGACGGGTGGCCTCGAAGAAGAGGTAGACCGCGCCGCCGGGGACGACGCGCTCGTGGAGCAGCGCGATCTCGTCGGAGCAGTCGCGCACCCAGAAGAGGTTGACGTTGAAGGCGAAGACTTTGTGCAGCCGCTTGACCGGCACCCGCAGCGTGGCGAGGTCGATCTGACGGACCGTCAGCTTGCCGGCCTTGACGGCCTCCTCGTTGCGGCGCTTCGTGCGGTCGACGCCCGACTCGGAGCGGTCGATGGCGAAGAGCTTGCCGGACTCGAGGCGTCCGCAGATCAGCTCGGCGGCAGCGCCCGCGCCACAGCCGATCTCGAGCAGCTGATCGGTGGGCTGAGGATCCATGAAATCCACCGCCCAGCGGATCCGCGCGGGAATCGTCGGTGCGACCATGCCCACAGCCTGCCAGACGCGACGTGCGGGTTCGGTCACCGACCGGCCTCGAGTCGTGTAGTTCTCAGCACACCCTAGGCTCAGCACGTGTCGTCAACGATTCGAGTAGGTGTCCTGGGAGCCCGCGGCAAGGTGGGAGCAGAGATCTGTCGCGCGGTCGAGGGGGCTGACGGACTCGACCTGGTCGCCCGGGTCGACGCTGGCGACGACGTGCAGGAGCTGGTGCGCTCGGGCACGCAGGTGGTCGTCGACTTCACCCACCCCGACGTGGTGATGGACAACCTCGCTCTCTGCATCGAGCACGGCATCGACGCCGTCGTGGGCACCACCGGCTTCGACGACGCGCGCCTGGCCCGGCTCGAGGAGCAGCTCGGCGACGCCCCGCGCAGCGGGGTCCTGATCGCGCCGAACTTCTCGATCGGAGCGCTGCTGATGATGCAGTTCGCCGCCGCGGCGGCACGCCACTTCGAGTCCGTCGAGATCGTCGAGCTGCACCACCCCCAGAAGGCCGACGCGCCGTCCGGCACCGCACGTCGTACGGCGGAGCTCATCGGCGCCGCGCGACGTGAGGCCGGGGTGGCCGAGGCACCGGACGCCACGTCCACCGCGCTCGACGGCGCCCGCGGGGCCGTGGTCGACGGGGTGCCCGTGCACTCCCTGCGCGTCAGCGGCCTCGTGGCGCACCAGGAGGTCCTGCTCGGCGGGGTGGGGGAGACGCTCACCATCCGTCACGACTCCCTCGCGCGCTCGTCGTTCGCTGCCGGGGTGCTCGCCGGTGTGCGAGCCATCGGCTCACGCCCCGGGCTGACAGTGGGCCTGGAGCAGCTGATCGACCTCGGCTGATCGGATCGGGCCTGCAGGTTCGTGCGTTGCACGAACCTGGGGTGACGCAGCCGTGTCGGTGGGTTCGTGGAGTTGCGAAGGTCGTCGCGGACGTCGTCCGAGGGAGTGACGACGCACGACGAGAGGCACACCATGCGCACATCCCTGGGTCTTGCCGCGGCTGCAGTCCTGGCCGCCGGCACGCTCGGCATCCAGCCCACCACCGGCGCGAGCGCGGCATCCGCGCCGCTCCCGACGCAGGCCGATCCTGCGGCGGTGGGGGAGGCAGCGGTCCGGGCGCTGGAGGCTCGCCCCGGGTTGGCGCGTGCGGCCGCGAAGCAGGACTTCGACGTCACCGCGACCATGGTGGACGCCGACGGCACCACCCACGTGCGCATGGACCGCACCTACAAGGGTCTGCCCGTCGTCGGTGGCGACCTCGTGGTGCACCAGCGACCGGACGACGTGGTCAAGGGCGTCAGCCAGACCCTCGACGCACCCCTCTCGCTCGGCGCCGAGCCGGCCCTGAAGGCCTCACGGGCTCGGGCGCGCGCGCTCAGCGACGCTCTGCTCACCGAGCCGATCACGAACCTGCGCGCTGCCGACACGGCGCCGCGCCTCGTGGTCGACACGCTGGGGGAGCAGCCCACGCTCGCCTGGGAGGTCAAGACCCTGGGGCGCCAGTCCGACGGCACGCCCAGCCGGCTCTCGACGTACGTCGACGCCCGCAGCGGCACGGTGCTGCGTCGGGTCGAGGGCATCCACACCGCCGACGGGGAGGGCAACTCGCTCTACAGCGGAACCTTGCCGCTCTCGGTCACCAGGAGCGGCTCGTCCTACACCCTCACCGACGTGGCCCACGGCAACGCCACGACCACCGACATGCAGAACCGCACCGACAGTGCGTGGTGCACGGTCTTCGGGTTCGGCTGCAGCAACGGCGTCGCCTACACCAGTGCCGACAACGTCTTCGGCAACGGCAGCAACAGCAACCGGGAGACCGCCGCGGTCGATGCCCACTACGGCGCTGCGGTCACGTTCGACTACTTCAAGCAGGTCCTCGGACGCAACGGCATCTTCGGCAACGGGGCCGGTGCGCCGAGCCGCGTCCACTACGGCAGCAACTACGTCAACGCCTTCTGGGACGGCAGCAAGATGACGTACGGCGACGGCAACGGCACCACCTTCGGACCGCTGGTCTCGCTCGACGTGTCGGGGCACGAGATGGCGCACGGCGTCACCCAGAACACCGCAGACCTCACCTACTCCGGTGAGTCCGGAGGCCTCAACGAGGCGACGTCCGACATCTTCGGGACGATGGTGGAGTTCTACGCCGCCAACCCCGAGGACCCGGCCGACTACTACATCGGCGAGGAGTTCGACCTCGCCCACGGTGAGGGCTTCCGCCGCATGGACGACCCGAAGCTCGACGGCTCGTCGATGAGCTGCTACACCGCCGCCGCCGGCAACGCCGACGTCCACTACTCCTCGGGCATCGGCAACCACTTCTTCTACCTGCTGGCCGAGGGGTCGGGGAGCAAGATGATCGGCGGCAAGCAGCACACCTCGCCGACGTGCGACGGCTCGGCGATCACGGGGATCGGCCGGGACGCCGCGCAGCAGATCTGGTTCCGCGCGCTGGACGTCTACTTCACCTCCGGCACGACCTACGCCCAGGCCCGCACCGCCACGTTGAACGCCGCCGCTGACCTCTACGGCCAGGGCAGCGCGCAGCGCGCCGCGGTGGCGGCCGCCTGGAGCGCGGTCGACGTCGGCTGAGGCTGCCCCAGCCTGATCGACGGCCCCACAGAGCGAGAAGGCCCGTACCGGACGGAACCGGT
>JBFJKO010000291.1:0-4817 GCA_041634935.1 Nocardioides sp. | reverse complement strand
GGGGGCGGGCGGGACCTGCTGGGGGGTGCTCATAGGGCCTCTCCACGTCGGTAGTTGCGCAGCAGCAGCCCGATCAGGCCGATGAACCCGGCCGCGAGCAGCCCGAGCACCACCGCGCCGAAGATCGGGGCCCAGGCCTTCTCGGGGTCGCCCGAGGCCTGGCCGGCGTAGGTGATCAGCATCCGGCCGATGCCGTCGGGGTAGACGATCGACACCTCCGCCACCACGGTGCCCACGACGGCACCGGCCGCGCCGAGCCGCAGCGCGGGCAGCAGGTAGGGCACGCTCGCGGGCAGCCGGACCCGGCGCAGCGTGGCCCACCACCCGGCGTCGTAGACGTGCATCAGCTCGGTGTGGACCCGGTCGGAGGCCTGCAGCCCCCGGAGCGCACCCACGGCGACCGGGAAGAACGCGAGGTAGCTGGCGATCAGCGCCACCGACATCCACGGCGGCCACTGCCAGGTGCCGATCTCGATGCGCGACCCCCAGCTGCGCACCATCGGGGCGAACGCGATCAGCGGCACGGTCTGGCTGAGCACGATCCAGGGCAGCAGCCCCCACTCGGCCAGGCGTGAGCGTGCCATCAGCAGCGCCAGGAGCAGCCCGATCACGGTCCCGGCCAGCCAGCCGGCCGCCGCCACGCGCAGCGAGACCCCCACGGCGTCCGCGACCACCCGCCACAGCGCCTCGGCCCCGGTCATGCTCGAGACCGGCTCACCGAGCCGCTGCACCATGTCCCACACGTGGGGCATCGCGAGGTCGGTGGTGCGGGGCAGGACGCGGTTCTCGCCCACGAGCAGGCCGTTCTCGGGGGCGAGCGCCTTGTAGGCCTCCCAGAGCCCGACCGCCGCGGCCAGCCCCAGCACGCCGTACGACGCCGAGCGCACCGCCGGCAGGGCGGCCGTCCGGACAGTCCCCTGGGCAGCGAGGGACACCGCGGTCAGGCCTTCGCCGTCACGTGGTCGCGCAGCTCGGGGATGATCGACTCGCCGTAGACCCGCAGGGTCTCCTCCTTGTTGTCGTGCTGGAGGTACACCGCGAACTGGTCGACCCCGATCGCCTTGAGCTCCTTCAGCTTGGCGACGTGGTCGTCGGGCGTGCCGAGGATGCAGAACCGGTCGACGATCTCGTCGGGCACGAAGTCGGCGTGGGTGTTGCCGGCCTGTCCGTGCTCGTTGTAGTCGTAGCCCTCGCGGCCCTTGATGTAGTCGGTGAGCGCTTGCGGCACACCACTGTCGGGATTGTCGCCGTAGCGGGCCACGATGTCGGCGACGTGGTTGCCGACCATCCCGCCGAACCAGCGGCACTGCTCACGCATGTGGGCCAGGGACTCCGCGCTCCCGTCGCCGACGTAGGCCGGGGCGGCGACGCAGAAGGTGATGGCGTCGGGGTCGCGCCCGGCGTCGGAGGCGGCCTTGCGCACCGCACCGATCATCCACGTCGCGATGTCGACGTCGGCGAGCTGGAGGATGAAGCCGTCGCCGTGCTCGCCGGTGGTCTTGAGGGCCAGGGGCCCGTAGGCCGCGATCCACACCTCGAGCGCCGAGGTGCGCGCCCAGGGGAACTGCAGCGTGGTGCCGTTGATCTCCACCGAGCGGCAGTTGGCCAGCTCACGGATCACGTGGGTGGCCTCGCGCACGTCCTTCAGGGTGGTCGGCTTGCCGTTGAGCACCCGCACGGCGGAGTCGCCGCGACCGATGCCGCAGACGGTGCGGTTGCCGTACATCTCGTTGAGCGTGGCGAAGACCGAGGCCGTGACGGTCCAGTCGCGGGTGGCGGGGTTGGTGACCATCGGCCCCACGGTGATGCGGTTGGTCGCGGCGAGGATCGCCGAGTAGATGACGTACGGCTCCTGCCAGAGCAGGTGGGAGTCGAAGGTCCACGCGTAGTCGAACCCGTGCTCCTCGGCCTTCGCGGCCAGCGCGACGGTGCGCGCGGCGGGCGGGTTGGTCTGCAGGACGACGCCGAACTCCATGATGTGCCTTCTCCCGGTGGTTGAGGTGCGAACGAAGTGAGCCTCGAAACCCCGTCAGACGAGGTACTGCGTGAGACCGCGCCTGAGGTACTGCCCGTGCCCGGCACGCCCGTGGAACGCGCCGTCCGAGACGACCACCGAGCCGCGCGAGACCACGACGTCGACGTGCCCGTCGATCTCGTAGCCCTCCCACGCGGAGTGGTCCATGTTCATGTGGTGGGTCTTGCCGACGCCGATGGAGGTGTGGCCCTGCGGGTCGTAGACCACGAGGTCGGCGTCGGCGCCCGGCGCGATCACGCCCTTCTTGCCGTAGAGGCCGAACATCCGGGCCGGGGTGGTCGAGGTGAGCTCGACCCAGCGCTCGAGGGTGATCTCGCCGGTGACGACGCCCTGGTAGAGCAGGTCGAGGCGGTGCTCGACCGAACCGATGCCGTTGGGGATGGCACGGAAGTCGCCGCGGCCGAGCTCCTTCTGGTCCTTCATGCAGAACGGGCAGTGGTCGGTGGAGACCATCTGGAGGTCGTTGGTGCGCAGCCCCTGCCACATGGCGTTCTGGTGGCCCTCCTCGCGCGAGCGCAGCGGCGTCGAGCAGACCCACTTGGCGCCCTCGAACTCGCCCCAGGTCGGGTCGCCCGTCGCCCCCAGCTGCTCCTCCAGCGAGAGGTAGAGGTACTGCGGGCAGGTCTCGCCGAAGACGTTCTTGCCGCGGTCGCGGGCGGCGGCGAGCTGGGCGACGGCCTGCTTGGCCGAGACGTGCACGACGTACAGCGGCGACTCGGTGAGGTCGGCCAGCATGATCGCGCGGTGGGTGGCCTCCTCCTCCATCTGCCAGGCCCGGGCCACGCCGTGGAAGTAGGGCGCCGTCTTGCCGGCGTTGTAGAGCTGCTCGGCGAGCACGTCGATGGCCGGACCGTTCTCGGCGTGCATCATCGTCATCAGCCCGAGCTCGGCGGCCTTCTGCATCGCCCTGAGGATCTGCGCGTCGTCGGAGTAGAAGACGCCGGGGTAGGCCATGAAGAGCTTGTAGGAGGTGATCCCCTCGTCGACCAGGGTCTCCATCGCCTTGAGCGACTGCTCGTCGACGCCGCCGATGATCTGGTGGAAGCCGTAGTCGATCGCGCAGTTGCCGCCGGCCTTCTCGTGCCAGGCGGCGAGACCGCTCTCGACGCTCTCGCCGGTCTTCTGCACGGCGAAGTCGATGATGGACGTCGTGCCGCCCCAGGCCGCGGCGGTGGTGCCGGACTCGAAGGTGTCGCTGGCCTCGGTGCCCCCGAACGGCAGCTGCATGTGGGTGTGGGCGTCGATGCCGCCCGGGATGACGTACTTGCCGCCGGCGTCGATCACCCGGTCGACGGAGCCGGCCAGGTCGTGGCCGAGCAGCGACGAGCCCGGCGCCAGGACGGCGACGACCTGCTCGCCGTCGACGAGGACGTCGGCACGCGTGCGGCCGGTGGAGCTGACGACGGTGCCGCCGGTGATCAGCAGGGTGCTCATCGCCTACCTCCTCAGGCCTTCGCGATCAGCGAGTAGGAGTCGGGCCGGCGGTCGCGGTAGAACTGCCAGTCGTCGCGCATCTGCTGGACCATGGCCAGGTCGAGGTCGCGCACGAGCAGCTCCTCCTCGGTGCCCGAGCCGAGGTCGCCGACGAAGTTGCCGCGGGGGTCGATGACCTGGCTGGTGCCGTAGAAGTTGACGGCCTCGTCGCCGTACTCGTTGTCCTCGAGTCCCACGCGGTTGGGCTGGAGCACGAAGTAGCCGTTGGCGACGGCTGCGCACGGGCCCTCGACCTCCCACAACCGGTTGGAGAGGCCGGGCTTGGTGGCGTTGGGGTTGAAGACCATGTGGGCCCCGCCGAGGCCGAGCTCGCGCCAGCCCTCGGGGAAGTGCCGGTCGTAGCAGATGTAGACCCCGATCTTGCCCACCGACGTGTCGAACACGGGGTAGCCGGTGTTGCCGGGGCGGAAATAGAACTTCTCCCAGAACTTCTCCACGTGCGGGATGTGGTTCTTGCGGTAGGAGCCCAGCACGGTCCCGTCGGACTCCACGACGACCGCGGTGTTGTAGTAGACGCCGGTCTGCTCCTCCTCGTAGATCGGCAGGATCATCACCAGCCCGAGCTCCTCGGCGAGCGCGGCGAAGCGCTGCACGACCGGGCCGTCGACGGGCTCGGCGTAGCGGTAGTACTTCTGGTCCTGGGTGATGCCGAAGTACGGCCCGTAGAAGAGCTCCTGGAAGCACATCACCTGCGCGCCCTGGGCCTTCGCCTCTCGGGCGAACTCCTCGTGGCGGTCCAGCATGGAGGCCTTGTCGCCGGTCCAGGTGGTCTGGGAGATGGCTGATCGCACGATCGTCACGCGGGTTCCTCCAAGGATGATGCGTCCCTTCGCGGACTCCGGGACGACGCCTGAGAACTGTTATCTTCCGACTTGAACATTTCTCTTTCATGTCGGCCCTGTCAAGGGTTCGGACCAACCGAGGGGGCCTCGTGCACGCGTGGACCGACCTCGAGGACCGTTCGCCCCGCGGCATCGCCGGCGCCTTCAGCCGCGCGATCCGCACCGGCGCCCTCGCCCCCGGCGACCGCCTGCCGACGGTGCGCGCGGTCGCCGCCGACCTCGGGGTCTCTCCTGCGACGGTGAGCGCTGCGTGGCAGGCGCTGCGGCGCACGGGACTGGTGGTCTCGCGCGGCCGCTCCGGCACGTTCGTGCAGGACCAGCCGACCGCGTGGCTGAGTCCGCGCGTGCGCGACCTGGCGGGCGGGGCGGTCGCCGCCGACGACACGTCGGTGCGCTTCGACCTCTCGCGCGGCACCCCCGACCCGGCGCTCCTGCCGGCCCTCGGC
>JBFJKO010000290.1:0-4825 GCA_041634935.1 Nocardioides sp. | reverse complement strand
CCAGAGGTCGCAGGTTCAAATCCTGTCCCCGCTACAGAGATCAGGCCCCGAGTCACGTACGCCGTGACTCGGGGCCTGATGCTTTTCGGCCGGTGAGGTTGCGAGGATCAGCTCGCAGCGCTCTGGGGTGGCGTCCCGAGCGGCACGGTCTGGTCGATCGCGAGCATCAGCTGCTTGAACCCGCCGCCCTTCTGCACGAAGCGTGACGCCCCCAGGCTCAGCGCCTGATCGGCCACGCGGTGGTCGAAGCCGGACAGGACGATCACCCGCGACCGGGGCGAGCCGGCGAGGATGTGCGGCAGCGCCTCGAGGCCGTCCATGTCGGGCATGGCGAGGTCGAGCAGGACGATGTCGGGCTGCAGCTGCTCGGCGAGGCGCACTCCTTCGCTCCCGGTGGCGGCGGACCCCACCACCTGGACGCCGTCCTTCTTCTCGAGGAACAGCTCGATCAGGTCGCGCATGTCGTCGGAGTCGTCGATGACCAGGATGCTCCGATCCGTCGCCGCCGCCGGCGGCGGCGCAGGTCGGGTCGACGCCGCCGCTCTGCCGGTCGTGCTGCGCAGGGTCGCCGCGCTGCTGCGCACGAGGTCCCCGGGCTTGAGCTCGGTACCGTCGACGGGCTCGAGCAGGTCGTGCATCATGTCGCGCGCGGAGGCGAGCGTGAGCTGGACGTAGTTGACCGCCGCCTTCACGTCGAGGTCCTCGAGGCAGTACACCGCTGCGGTGAGGCTCTGCAGGATGTTGTCGTTGATCTCGACGGCCTGCCGACGACGCACCTGCGCCTCGCGGAGGTTGACCGCCAGTGACTCGCTGGCAAGACGGGGTGCGGCGTCACGGAGGAACACCGCGACGAGGTCGTCGTCGACCCCGGGGTTCAGCTCGTTGACGAACACGTCGAGCGTGAGCGGGCGCCCCGTGAGGTCCCGGCCGGCGACCCCCAGGCTCTCGGCGCCCTCGACCGGCACGAACCGGTCGAGGGGCAGGCCGACCGGGTTGCCGCCCAGGAGTGCGCGACCGCGGGTGTTGGTCTGCACGACCGACCCGCCGTGAAGCACCATGATCGCGTCGCCGCTGGACTCCACGAGGGCTTCGAAGCGCGCGCGCGCCCGCTCGACCTCCTGCTCCGCCATCACCAGGTCGGTGATGTCGATGCAGGTCCCGCGCATCCGGACCGGTGCCCCGTCATCACCCAGGACGACCTGCCCGTTGGAGGAGAGGTAGCGGGTCTCCCCGTCGGGCCGCTGGACCCGCTCGATCATCTGGTAGGGCTCGCCCGAGGCATAGGCCTGCTGGTGGATCGCGGTGATCCGGTCGCGGTCGTCGGGGTGGATGTGGGAGATGAACCGCTCGTAGCTGGCGTTGAACGACTGCGGCTCGTGGCCGTAGATGCGGTAGAGCTGGTCGGACCAGCGGTTGGTGTCGCTGGCGATGTGCCAGTCGTAGTCGCCCATGTTGGCGAGCATCTGGGCGTTGTCGACGCGCTGGGCCATGTCCGTCAGCGCCGCTTCCGACTGCGCGCCGGTCACGGCCGTCCGCAGCAGGGCGCCGACCGTGTCGAGGAGGTCGTCGCCCGGCTGCTCCGCAGGCTGTGGTGGGAAGGCCACCACCAGCAGCAGGGCCTCGGGGGCGCGGGTCAGCCAGCGAGCTCGCGCGGTACGGACGCCGTCGGCGCGCCACTCGTCGGGGACCGCCACCTCGTGCCAGCCGGTCGACGCGGTCAGGACCTCCCCGGGCAGGGCCGCGGGCGACAGCGTCGCGCCGCTGCGGGCCACCACCTCCACGCCGTCGTCCTTGCCACGCACCACGAGGGCCGACACCGCACCCGTGGCATCGACGACTCGGGGCAGGGCCCGCCGCAGGAGTTCCGCGACGTCCGGCGGCTCCACGCACGCGAGCGCGAGCTGCGCCAGACGGCCTTCGGGTGACGACGTCACGATGGTGCTCCGTTTCCTTGCTCCGAGCACCACCCGAGAACCGGTGCATCACCGACTCGACAACTACTTCGTCACTGTAGCCCGGCGGCGTCGCCGGGGGAGGCACAATCGGTGATCCTCCCTCGCTTCGACCCACCTCGACCCGCACCGGAAGCGGGCGGCCGGACCGGACCTCCTTGCTGCCGCCGTGCAAAATCTGTCAAAGTAAGAGTGGGCATTGCCTGCGCAGCAACGAGGTGTACGACGACCGGTCGGGAGGGCCGTTCGATGGCCACTGGTCTCCCGGCCCGGACGCCGTTCCGGGTCAACCTGCTCGGTTCGCTGACCCTGCTGCGCGGGGACGAGGAGCTCCACCTCGGCCCGTGCGAGCAGCGGGTGGTCGCCTTCGTGGCCATCCACGGCCGTGCCGCCAACCGTCTGCACCTCGCGGCGAGCCTGTGGCCCGACACCACCGACTCGCGCGCCCAGAGCCGTCTGCGCACGGCCCTGTGGCGGGTGCAGAAGGAGGTCGGCGACGGGCTGCTGCACGCCGGCGGCCACGATGTGCGCTACGAGCCCGACGTCCGCTGCGACGTCGACGACCTGCGCCGGCGCCTGACCCACCTCAGCTCCACCGACCGCCCCGAGCTCGAGCCCGACGGGCTGTCCCGGGACCTGCTCGAGGGCTGGTACGACGACTGGGTCCTCGTCGCTCGCGAGCAGCACCGGCAGCTGCGGCTCGACGGGCTCGAGCGGCTCAGCGAGCACCTGACGTCAGTCGGTCGCTACGCCGAGGCGGTCCAGGCCGGGCTCGCCGCCGTGGCGGCCGAGCCGCTGCGCGAGTCCGCGCACGTCGTGGTCATCCGGGCGCACTGCGCGCACGGGAACTCCGCGGAGGCGGTCCGGCAGTACCTGGCCTACGCGCGCCTGATCCATGCCGAGCTGGGCCTGCGCCCACGCCCCCTCCAGGTCATGGTCCCGGGCGCCGACCTGGCCGGGCTGAGGATCCCCGTCAGTCGTCTCGGCGACACCGGGCTGGGGGACGTCGGACGCGACGGTCTAGGCCTGGCCTGACTCGTCCTGCGCTGACTCGTCCTGCGCCGACTCGGACTGGGCCTGCTCGCCGCCGTCCGGCTCGGCCCAGGCGACGGTGCTCAGCCCCGAGAGCCGCGTGACCGCGTCGGCGACGTCGGCGTCCGGCACCAGCAGCAGCACGCGGCCCGAGCCGGAGACCCGGACCACCTCTGCCCCGGCGAGCTCGCCCGCGAGCGACGCGCCCTGCTGCTCGAGCTCGTGCGGCTCGATCGCCGGACTCGCCAGCTTGACGACGATGCGCTTCACGTTGCCTCCCGGGTCTCGCGCGGTGCTGGATGACCTGCCTCGATCCTACGACTGCGGTGCTCGACCAGCAGGAGCGGAGACACCATGGGCGTGACCCCGGCCAGACGCAGCAGCGCCGCGCCGGTGCCGGCCAGGCCGAGCATCAACCCGGGGGTCGAGGTGGGGTGCTGCGGGCTGCCCTCGACGCCGCACCGCCAGGTACCCGTCGCCTCGAGATGACTCAGACCGATCCCCACGGCCACGGCCGCGGCGGAGCGCCAGGAGTGGTCGTCCAGGGAGTCGTCGGCGAGGCACAGGAAGTCGATCAGGCCGGCGGCGCCGTGGCAGAGGGAGAAGTTGGCGACGTACTCACCGGGTGCCGTCCGCCCCAGCGCTGCCAGGGCGGCGCGGGCGTGGTGGAGCGCGGCCGTGGCCTCGGCCAGGGCCGCGGGGTCGCCCGTGGCCCCCCAGGTCTGCAGGCGGGCGACGCCGATGCCCACGCTGCCGTGGCACCACAGGTGCGGGGACGTCGGCCGGGTGCCCTCGGCGAGGTCGAGCCGCGAGAACTCCCGCAGGTCCGGCCAGCCGTCGGCAGTGCTCGAGAACCAGGCCCGCTCCGCGCGAGCGGCCTCTCGGCTCCCCTCGGCGAAGCGCTCCTCGCCCGTGAGGGCGAAGAGCTCGGCCAGCGCCAGCGCAGGCCCGGACGCGCCGTGACCGAGCCCGCAGAGTGCCGGCTCGTCGGCGTCCGGCACGGGCCAGGTCCAGCCCGTCGGCCCGCGCACGGCGTCCGCGACCAGGCGGTCCCCGACGGCCGCCGCGGCCGCACGCAGGGTCCCGGTCGCGTCGCCGGACGCCGTGGGGGAGCGGTCGACCGCCTGGGCCCCGCCGAGGAGCGCCAGGACGACGCCGGCGTCGCCGGAGATGAGGTCGGAGCCGGCGCCGTGACCGTCCGTGGGGGCGGTGGTCCGCTCGGCCACGTCGATCAGCAGGCCGACTGCCTCCGACTCCAGCCCGACGTCGGCGAGGACGCGGGCGCCGTGGAGGCAGGCCAGTCCGACCCCGGCGGCGCCGGCGTGGAGGGAGGAGGACGGCGCCCGGCGCGCCCACCCCAGGCCGTGTCGCAGTCCAGCCGCGGCGGTCGCGGCAGTCGAGGGGTGGTCCAGGGCGGCGGCCGCGTGGGCCAGGAACCACCCGATGCCGGCCGATCCCGCGTACAGCGAGCCGCCCAGGTCGTGGTGGACGACGGGGAACTCGCCGTCCAGCTCGACCACCTCGTCACCGAGCCAGAGGCACTCGGACCCGGACCACAGGGCGTCGGTCTCGAGGGTGCGGGCGAGGTCGGCCACCAGCCCCAGGAGCAGGTCGCGGTCGACCCGCAGGTGCCCGGCGCGCTCCTCAGCGCGCGTGGTCGTAGGCGATGTAGTCACGGGTCTCGCCCCCTTCGAGGTAGGGCCGGTCGGGATCGAGACCGGACTCCCGCAGGAGGTGGCGGATCAGCGGCTCGATGTCGTCGACCGAGTCGGCCCGCAGGAGTGCTCGCGCGACCAGCCGGCACCGGTCGACGCCGAAGCTGGCGCCGGCCGCGTCGCCGT
>JBFJKO010000289.1:0-4837 GCA_041634935.1 Nocardioides sp. | reverse complement strand
GTCTTCGAGGTCCCGATCGGGGCGCACCAGGCGATCGCCCACCCCCTGGCGCAGAGCCACATCGAGATCGAGCTCGCCCGGCTGATGAACCAGAAGGCCGCCGCGCTGCTCGACTCCGGCGACGAGATGGCCGCCGGCGAGGCCGCCAACATGGCCAAGTACGCCGCCGCCGAGGCTGCGTGCGACGTCGTCGACCGGGCGGTCCAGACCCATGGCGGCAACGGCGCCAGCCAGGAGTACGGCATGGCGGGCCTCCTCGTCGCGACCCGCGTCGGCCGGATCGCCCCGGTCAGCCGCGAGATGATCCTCAACTTCGTCTCGATGCACTCCCTGGGACTCCCGAAGTCCTACTGACGCCGGAGGGCCCGCGGAAGCGCCGTACCGGCTCCGCGGGCCTGTCGTTGGCCCTATCCTGTGGGCCATGCCCAGTCCATGGTCGGTGGGTGGCGCCACGGCGCTGCGCGACCACGCCCCCACCGCGGGAGCGGCGCTCGGGGGCCTCGTGGCCATGTGGCCGTCGTCGGTCAGCGAGATCGACCTCGCGACCATGCGGATGGTCACCGCCGAGGGGCTCGGGCTCACGCCGCTGCGCCGACCGCCGACGGGGCCCCGACGCACCGCACCGGTGCCGCAGGCGATCGTGATGGCCTTCGCGGAGCAGTTCGCCGTCGACGTCTCACAGATCAGCGACGACCTGCGCGAGGCCTGGCTCGAGGCCACCGCCCGTGATGCGTTCGACGGCGCGCTCGCGATCTACGTCGCCGACTTCGCCCCCCGGGTGCGCTCGGTGCTCGACAGCCTCTTCGGCGTCCAGGAGTGGTCCGACCCCGAGCTGGTGCGCTCCGACCACGCCCGGGCGATGATGGACGAGTTCATCCGCGAGGTCTCGCTCCTGCGTCAGGTCGACCCGGTCACCACCGAGCTGGTGCGTCTGCGCGGTGCCCGGCAGCACGGGTGCCGGGTCTGCATGAACCGCCGTGACCTCTCCGCCGTGCGCGCCGGGGCAGGTGCGGTGATGTTCCAGGAGGTCGACGACTACCGCAGCAGCACCCTCAGCGGCCCGCGGCGGGCTGCGCTCGCCCTCGCCGACGCCCTGATCTGGACGCCGGCCGACATGCGCGCGACCGACGTCGACGACGTCCGGACCCACCTGACCCCGGCGCAGGCCGTCGAGGTCGTGCTCGACGTCATGCGCAACGCCACCAACAAGATCGCGGTGGCGCTCGGCGCCGACGAGCCGGACTTCTCCGGGGTGCAGCTCTTCGAGGTCGACGACGGCGGTCGGCTGCTCTTCCCCTGAGTGGGCGAGTGAGTGGGCGAGGCCACTGGCCCTGTAGCGCCCGGTGTCGGACCGTGGACGCCCCGGCACGGTAGTTTTCAGCCATGGGCGTGGTGAGCGGCATCGACCGCACGCAGCGCCGCTTCACGATCTTCGGCTTCCCGCTGGCCGTGATCTACAAGTTCTTCGACGACCAGGGCAACTACCTCGCGGCGACGTTGACCTACTACGCGTTCATCGCGATCTTCCCGCTGCTGCTGCTGGCGTCCTCGATCTTCGGCTTCATCCTGCAGGGCAACCCCGAGCTGCAGGACCAGGTCCTGAACTCCGCGCTGGCGACCTTCCCGATCATCGGCGACCAGCTCGGGCGGCCCGAGGGGCTCCAGGGGTCCACCAGCGCCGTGGTCGTCGGGGCGCTCGCGGCGACGTACGGCGCCCTCGGCCTCGGGGTGTCGATCCAGAACTCGCTCGCCGTGGCGTGGGCGATCCCGCGCAACAGCCGCCCCAACCCGATCCTGCTGCGGCTCAAGAGCCTCCTGCTGCTCCTGTTCGCCGGCATGGCGGTGCTCGGCATCTCGATCTTCTCCGCGATCACGACCGCCGGCCTTCCGGGTGGTGGCGATGCGATGCTCTTCGCCGACCGGCTCGACACGACGCTGCGGCTGCTCATCCAGCTGGCGACGGTGCTCATCGTCGGGCTCGTGCTGACGGGGCTCTTCCGCTTCGCCCGACCTCCCAGTCCGCAGCGCATGCGTACCGCGCCCGGTGCCTTCACGGTCGCCGTGCTGTGGCAGGGCCTGCAGTTCCTGGGCACGCTCTACGCGTCCAACGTCCTGACCGGGCCGAGCACGCTCAACAAGACCTTCGGGCTGGTCCTCGGGCTCATCGGCATCATCTACATCGCCGCGGTCATGGCGATGCTCGGGGTGCAGGTCAACGTCGTCCTGGCCCGCCACCTGTGGCCGCGGGCCCTGCTGACGCCATTCACTGACAGCGTCGACCTCACCGAGGCCGACCGCCGGGCCTACGCGATGTACGCCCAGATGCAGCGCCACAAGGGGTTCG
This sequence comes from Nocardioides sp., assembly GCA_041634935.1. Classification (GTDB taxonomy): domain Bacteria; phylum Actinomycetota; class Actinomycetes; order Propionibacteriales; family Nocardioidaceae; genus Nocardioides. Next base: position 2,493 of record JBFJKO010000289.1, on the reverse strand, counting down.
AGACGGTCGTGGTGCGCTTCGACGGCCGCGACGGCGGCACCCACGAGATCCTGCTCGACCCGCAGGCCAAGGCACCGGAGACCCGCGTGCTCGCGGAGCCGACCGGCGAGGTCGCCGTCCCCCGGCAGGAGCGCTCGGCCCGGCGTCGCCGGCGTGAGCAGCCGGACGCTACCCCTCCGCCGGGCTGAGCAGGCGCGCCGTCAGGGCCGCCAGCGTCTCCTCCGCGAGGCCGAGCCCCTCGCGCAGGTAGCCGCCGAGGTCGCCGTACGTCGTCGCCACGGCCTCGTCGGCAGCCGCGAGGTAGGCGGTGTCGGCCAGCATGATGCGCTCGAAGACCGGCACCCGGTCCTCGCCGAGGTGCTCGGCCACCATCCCGAGGTACTTCTCGCGGGTGGCGACACCGATGTCGTTGGTGAGCAGGTAGTCGGCGACCACGACGTCCTCCGGCACCCCGACCGTGCGCAGGAGCAACGCGGAGGTCCAGCCGGTGCGGTCCTTGCCGGCGGTGCAGTGGAAGACCTGCGGCGCCGTCGAGGTGGCCAGCCCGGTGAGCAGGGCGCCGAAGGAGGCGCGCGAGGCCGGGTCGGTCACGAAGCGGCGGTAGACGTCGAACATCGCCTCGTCGGCCGAGACGGTGTCGGCGAGCTCGGTGCTGACCCCTTGCGGGATGCCGGTGACCTCGACGTGGTGCCAGCGGGTGCCGGGCACCTCGGCGTCGGGGTGCGCCTCGACCTCCCAGCCCTCGCGCAGGTCGTAGATCGCGGCGATGCCCTGCCGGGCGATCTCCGCGGCGTCCTCGCGGGTCAGCTGCAGCTCGTTGGAGCGGAAGAAGACACCGCGTCGCAGGGCCTGTCCGTCGGCGGTGCGGTAGCCGTGGCCGGCGACGTCGCGGAAGTTGTCGGCCGAGGCCAGTCGGATCAGGTCGTTGCCGAGGTCACGGTCGGCGGACGTCGAGGTGTCGCTCACCGCACCACTGTAAGACAGGTCCTCAGCAGGGGGGGGCGCGGTGGTGAGATGACCAGACGGGGACCACCCGATCGGGCCAGGCGTTCGCTCGCGCCTTGGTCACATCGGGCGAGCCCATCCGGGTCTGGCCGGGCGGCCCACCCGGGCCTAGGGTCGTCTTCCGGCGGCACTGGGGAGAGCCGCCACTGGGAGGGACCTCCGCTCGCACAGCGGGCGGACCGCCCGCGGCTCGGAGGCCTGGAGGCGCATCCAGGACGACGAGAGAAGAACCGACTCGGGTCGGTCCTTCACCCCTGCCTGCGCGGCGGGCGCGGGAAGAACATCGGCACCCGCTCGGCGTACTCGTCCCAGCCCTCGCGGCGGCTCATCGTCTCCTCGAGCAGCTTGGCGCCGGTGACGTTGCGGATGAAGAACGTCATCGCGGCCGGGCAGGCGATCGTCGCCAGCCCCACGACCCAGCCCGAGGCGAGCCCGGCGGTGAGCCACAGGCCCCACCACATGCACGCGTCGCCGAAGTAGTTGGGGTGACGGGTCCAGGCCCACAGCCCGGTGTCCATGACCTTCGGACGCTGGTCCTTCGGCTTCGCCTTGTACGCCGCGAGCTGGCGGTCGCCGATCGTCTCGAAGCCGAAGCCGATGGCCCACACGACGATCCCGACCGCGACCAGCCACCCGTGCTCGGTGGCCACCACGGCCCCGACCGTGACGGGCAGCGCGACGAACCACTGCACGGCACCCTGGACGGCGAAGACCCGTCGTACGGCGGTGCCCATCCCGACCTCGGAGAGCGAGCCGCCGAGCATCTCGGTGTAGCGCGGGTCCTCCTTGCCCTGGTGGTCGCCGATCGCGCGCGAGCGCACGTGCCAGCCGAGCCGGCCGCCCCAGACGGCGACGAGCAGGAGCACGAGCCAGCGACGGGCGTCGGCGTCGTCGGCAGCGAGGCCCACGAGAGCCGCCACGAGCGCGATCGCCACGAACCCCAGGCCCCAGGCGATGTCGACGACCGCGACCTTGTCGAGCTGTCGGGCGCGCACGGCAGCCGCGCCCATCGAGAGCACGACGGCGCCGAGGGTGGCCAGGAGGACGACGACGAGCGCCGTGGAGGTGTCCATGCCGTGCAGGCTAGCGAGACCGGAAGTAGGTGGCCTACCAGGTGCGGATCAGTGGCAGCGTGTGCTCGCCGCCGGGGCGCACCATGAGGATCTGGTCGACCCCCATCCGACCGTCGCGGAAGGCCATCGCGCCGCCCACGAGGTAGAGCCGCCAGACCCGCACGACCTCCTCGCCGACGAGCTCGGTGAGCCGCTCGACGTTGGCCTCGAAGCGCTCCAGCCAGCCGGCGACGGTGTGCACGTAGTGCTCGCGCAGGCCGTGCACGTCGCGCACCTCGCGGCCGGAGCGCTCGAGGAAGGCGACCGTCTCGCCGATGGGACGCATGTACATGTCGGGGGCGATGAACGACTCGATGAACGGTCCGCCGCCGGGCCACTTGCCGGCTCGCGACATCTGCTGGATGAGCACGCGACC
>JBFJKO010000288.1:0-4853 GCA_041634935.1 Nocardioides sp. | reverse complement strand
TCGGCGAGGAGTCGGGGGAGCCGGGTGTTGCGCGCGTCACGTCACGATCGGTTCCCACGCTGGGGTGCAGCCGTTAGATTCGTAGGCGAACACCACGTCAGAGTCGTACGAGCACACCGTCTGGTACCCACACCGGCCCGGTCGTCCCCAGCTCCATCATCACCGCCACGGGGGCAGCAGGGTGGTCGGAGGGACTGGAACGAAAGGTTCGCAACATGTCTGAGCCACTGGCTGCTGCCTGCCCCACGCCCCCCGTCGTGGACGGCGCGCGCCGTTTCCGGATCGGCGTCGTCGGCGCCGGTCGCGTGGGTGCCGTCCTCGCCGCGGGCCTGCGCTCGGCGGGCCACGAGGTGGTCGCCGCAGCCGGTGAGTCCGACGCCTCGCGCGGTCGCATCGCCGACCTGCTCCCCGGCGTCGCCCACGACAAGCCGAGCGCCGTCGCCCGCAGCTGCGACCTGCTGCTCCTGACCGTGCCCGACGACATGCTCGGCAACGTCGTCTCCGTGCTCGCCGACTCCGGTGCCCTGCACGAGGGGCAGTACGTCGTCCACACCTCGGGCCGGCACGGCCTGGAGATCCTCGCCCCGGCCATCGCCGTGGGGGCCCGCGCGATCGCGCTGCACCCCGCCATGACCTTCACCGGCACGTCCGTCGACCTCGACCGCCTCGGCGGCTGCGTGTTCGGGCTCACCGCCGCGCCCGCCGAGCACGACGGTGCCGCCGCGCTCGTCGCCGACCTCGGCGGCCGGCCGATGTGGGTGCCGGAGAGCCGCCGTGCCCTCTACCACGCGGGGCTGGCCCACGGCGCCAACCACCTCGTCACCCTGGTCACCGAGGCGATGGAGCTGCTGGCCGCCGCCGGTGCCGACGACCCGGCCGCGACCCTGCGCCCGCTGCTCACCGCAGCCCTCGACAACGCCCTCGACCAGGGCGACGCGGCCCTGACCGGTCCGATCGTGCGGGGCGACGTCAACACGGTGCGCGCCCACCTCGACGGCATCATCGCCGAGGCGCCCACCACCCTGTCGACCTACCTCGCCCTGGCCCGCGCCACGCTGAGCCGCGCGGTCGTCGACGGGCGCCTGACCGCCATGCGGGCGCTGAAGATGAACGAGGTGCTCGACTCGGCCGAGGCGCGCCGCCCCCTGCGCGTACGGCGGACCGGCTGATGGCCCCGACTGCGCAGCGTCCCGCCCTGGCCACGACCCGCGCCGAGCTCGCCGACCTGCTGGCGACCGGTGCCGTGTCCGAGCCCGGCGGGCGGGTCGGCTTCGTGCCGACGATGGGGGCGCTCCACGAGGGGCACGCCAGCCTGATGGCCGTGGCCCGCGCCGAGGTCGGCGCCGGACCGGTCGTGGCCTCGGTCTTCGTCAACCCGATGCAGTTCGGCGAGGGCGAGGACCTCGACCGCTACCCGCGCACCCTCGACGACGACCTCGACCTGTGCGCACGCGAGGGCGTCGACGTCGTCTTCGCGCCGTCCGTCGACGAGGTCTACCCGGGCGGCGAGCCCCAGGTGAGCATCGACCCCGGCCCGCTGGCCGAGGTCCTGGAGGGCCGTACGCGCCCCGGCCACTTCCGCGGCGTGCTCACCGTCGTCGCCAAGCTGTTCGGTCTCGTGCGCCCCGACGTCGCCGTCTTCGGGCAGAAGGACTACCAGCAGCTGGTGCTGCTGCGCCGGATGGCGGCCGACCTGTGCCAGGGCGTGGACGTCGTCGGCGCCCCCACCCTGCGCGAGCCCGACGGGCTGGCGATGTCGAGCCGCAACCGGTTCCTGGGCGAGGAGGAGCGACGCCAGGCCGTCGCGCTGAGCCGCACCCTGCATGCCGCGGCGGAGGCGGCGACGTACGGCGTCGACGCGGCGCTGGACGCCGCGCGCACCGAGCTGCGGTCAGCAGACGGCGTCGACCTCGACTACCTCGAGATCACGCTCCCCGACCTGTCACCTGTCCCCGCGGACCTTCCCTCGGACGCCTCGACCGAGGCCCGCATCCTGATCGCCGCTCGGGTCGGCACCACCCGCCTCATCGACAACCTGCCACTCACCCTCGGCTAGAGAAGGACCTCCCATGCTGCGCACGATGATGACCAGCAAGATCCACCGCGCCACCGTCACCCAGGCCGACCTCCACTACGTCGGCTCGGTGACCGTCGACGAGGACCTCCTCGACGCCGCCGACCTGCTCGCCGGCGAGCTCGTCCACATCGTCGACATCACCAACGGCGCCCGTCTCGAGACCTACACGATCGCCGGCGAGCGGGGCAGCGGCGTGATCGGCATCAACGGCGCCGCGGCCCGCCTGGTGCACCCCGGCGACCTCGTCATCCTCATCGCCTACGGGCAGATGGAGACCGCGGAGGCACGCGAGCACCAGCCCCACGTCGTCTTCGTCGACGCCGACAACAAGATCCTCGCCACCGGCTTCGACCCGGCTGAGACGTTCGGCGACGACCGCCTGGTCCGCGGCGACGCGACCGCGCACTAACCTGCGCAGATGCCCACTTCCGTACGGCGGGTCCCCGGTCGGCTGAGCGCGCCCGCCCCCGGCTGGACCACCCAGGCCGACGTCGTCATCATCGGCTCCGGGATCGCCGGGCTCACCACCGCGCTGCGTCTCGACGCCGCAGGCAACGGCGTGGGCAAGATCCTGGTGATCACCAAGGACCAGCTCTCGGCCGGCTCCACGCAGTGGGCACAGGGCGGCATCGCCGCCGCCCTCGGCCCGGGTGACACCCCCGAGGAGCACGCGGTCGACACGCTGGTCGCCGGCGCGGGCGTCTGCGACGCCGACGCCGTGCGGGTCCTGGTCGACGAGGGGCCCGAGGCCGTGCGCGAGCTGATCGCCCTCGGCGCCAACTTCGACCTCGGGGCCGACGGCGAGATCTCGCTGACCCGCGAGGGCGGACACCACCGCGACCGGATCGCCCACGCCGGCGGCGACGCGACCGGTGCCGAGATCCAGCGCGCGCTCGTCACTGCCGTCGCCGCGGCGCCCGAGATCGAGGTCATCGAGCACGCCCTGGCCGTCGACCTGCTCCTCGCCGAGGACGGCGGCGTGGCCGGCGTGACCGTGCACGTGATGGGGGAGGGGCAGCGCGACGGCGTCGGCGCGGTGCTGTGCCGCGCCGTGGTGCTCGCGGCCGGCGGGCTCGGCCAGGTCTTCTCGCAGACCACCAACCCGTCGGTGTCGACCGGGGACGGGATGGCGCTCGCGCTGCGCGGGGGCGCGACGCTGCGCGACCTCGAGTTCGTGCAGTTCCACCCGACCGTGATGTACCTCGGGGCCGACTCCACCGGCCAGCAGCCGCTGATCTCCGAGGCCGTGCGGGGCGAGGGCGCGGTCCTCGTCGACGGGCTTCCCGAGGAGGGCGGCACCCGCTTCATGCAGGGCGTCCACCCGCTCGCCGACCTCGCGCCCCGTGACGTCGTCGCCAAGGCGATCATGCGGCGCATGCTCGAGACCGGCAGGCCGCACATGTGGCTCGACGCCCGTCACCTCGGCGCGGAGTTCTGGGAGCGCCGGTTCCCGACGATCCTCGGGGTCTGCCGTTCCCACGGCATCGACCCGGCCACCCAGCTCATCCCGGTCGCGCCGGCCTGCCACTACGCCTCCGGCGGGGTGCGCACCGACCTGCACGGCCGCTCCGACGTGCCGGGGCTCTACGCCACCGGCGAGGTGGCCTGCTCCGGGGTCCACGGCGCCAACCGGCTCGCGTCGAACTCGCTCCTGGAAGGCCTGGTCTTCTCCCGACGCATCGCGCAGGCGTTGCCCGACGAGCTGCGGCCGTGGGCCGACCCCGCCACCGACACCCGCACCGAGGGTCTGGTGCCCGGCGACGCGCGCGCCGAGATCCAGGAGGTCATGTCGTCGCGCGTGGGGGTCCTGCGCAACGCCCACGGTCTCGCCGAGGCCGCCGACCTGCTGGACGCCATCGGCACCCGCACCGCCGACCTCGTCGACCTGGCCGCGTGGGAGACCACCAACCTGCTGACCGTCGCCGAGGCGCTCACCGAGGCGGCCCGCGGTCGCGAGGAGACGCGCGGGTCGCACTGGCGCGACGACTTCCCCGAGCGCGACGACGCCACCTGGGCGGGTCACTTCGACACGGTGATGAGCGACGGCGTCGCCGAGATCGCCTTCGCCGCGGCCCCGGCCACGGACGGGGTGCACGCATGAGCGCCGCCAGCGGGTTCCACACCTCCGCGGTGCCTGCGGCGCTGCGGGCGGAGCTCCAGGACGCCGGCCTCGACTATGCCGAGCTGGTCGACCACGCCCTGCGGGCGCTCCAGGAGGACCTGCCCGACGGTGAGCTCGACGCGACCTCGGTGGCCACGATCGGGGCGGACGCGCGCGCCGAGGGCGTCTTCGCCGCGCGCGACGCGGGCGTGGTGGCCGGGCTGGGCATCGCTGCGCTCGTGTTCCACCTCGTGCTCGGCGACGACGTCGAGCTGACCGAGCGCGTGCCCGACGGCACCGTGGTCGCGCCGGGCGACGTCGTCCTGCGTGTCGCCGGTCGGACGCGGGGACTGCTCACCGCCGAACGCACCGCCCTCAACTTCGCCAGCCACCTCTCCGGCATCGCGACCGCGACCTCGCACTGGGTCGCGGCGCTCGAGGGCACGCGGGCCAAGGTGCTCGACACCCGCAAGACGCTGCCCGGGTTCCGCACGCTCCAGAAGTACGCCGTGCGGTGCGGTGGCGGGGTCAACCACCGGCTCACGCTGAGCGACCTCGCCATGGTCAAGGACAACCACGTCGTGGCCGCCGGAGGCGTGGTGCCGGCCTTCGAGGCCGTGCGGGCGACCTATCCCGACCTCCCGGTCGAGGTCGAGGTCACCGACCTCGACCAGC
>JBFJKO010000287.1:0-4880 GCA_041634935.1 Nocardioides sp. | reverse complement strand
GCCCTCGAAGGAGTCGGCCACCCACACGGTGCGGTCGGTGACGCCGTGCGCGGCGAGGATCGCGCGCGCGTAGATGCACGTGCCCCCGCGCCAGGCGCCGGTCTCGATGAAGTCGCCCTCGATGCCGTCGGCGAGGACGGTCTCCAGGCAGTGACGGACGTTCGCGAGGCGCTTCAGCCCGACCATCGTCTCGGCGTCGGCGGGCCAGTCGCGGCCGACCTCGCGCACGGAGCCGTCGAACTCGCCGGCCTCGACGACGCGGATGTCGCGGTCGCGGGTGGCGTGGCGGACGAGGTCCCAGAGGTAGCCCTCGTAGGAGCGGGCGTTGAACTTGACCGTCACGTTGCGGCCCTCGAAGCCGTAGCGGGTCAGCATCTTCGCCATCGTGTTCAGGTACAGGTCCACAGCGGGGCTGCGGGTCTCAGTGGTGGTGTCAGTCACGGCTCGGACCTTAGCCGACCCCGCCCCCATCCCCGGCGCTGCGCACGCCGTACGGACCGGGTGACCTCAGCCCGGCACCAGCGGTGACTCGTGCCCGAACGGGACCTGGTCGTGGAGGCCGAGAGCGGTCAGCAGCGACGGGAGCAGGGCCGCAGCGGTCCGCCGGTAGCCGAGAGCGCTGGGGTGGAAGCGGTCGAGGCTGAACATCTCGTCGGGGTTGCTGATGAAGAACGGGCCGACGACGCGGGCCAGCGACACCGCGTGCGCCCCGGCCCGTACGGCGCCCTGCGCCTGCGCTGCCGCGAGCTGGCGCGAGGCCCGCGAGCCGAGCGCGCGCAGCGGCTGCGGCACCGGCCGCAGCGCGCCGAGGTCCGGGCAGGTGCCGACGACGACCTCGGTGCCGCGGGCGCGCAGGTCGCGGATCGCGTCCTCGAGGTAGGCCACCGACTCGACCACGGGCACCCGGTGGGTGACGTCGTTGCCGCCGACCACGATGACCGCGAGGTCGGGGGCGTAGGCGGGCTCGAGCGACTCCAGCTGCGTCGCGAGCTCGGAACTCTCCGAGCCGACGACGGCCGCGGTGCGCAGCCGCACCGACCGGCCGGTCCGCTTCGCCAGTCCCTTGGCGAGCCGACCACCCAGGGTGTCCTTGCGCCGCTCTGCCCCGAGCCCGGCCGCGATCGAGTCGCCGAGCAGCAGGAGGTCGAGCGGCTCACCGCCGTGCGACGACTTCCAGACCCGGTCGGCGTACGGCGCGTGCTCGCCGAGGGGCTTGCCGATCAGCCGCCGCGCCGCGGCGGCCTGACGGTGCAGCAGCTCGCGGGCGCCGTACGTGCCGCCGAGCGCACCGGCGGCGACCCCGGCCGCAGCCACGGTGAGCCCGAGGGGGAGGTGTCGTCGAGGCATGCCGCCTGTTCAACCAGACGGACCTGAACAGCAGTCGACCACCAGGTGTGGTGGCCGTGGCCGGCTCCGGACGAGCCTCCGGTCAGACGCCGAGACCGGTGCCGACGAAGGCGGCGTACGACGGGTCGATCGTCGCCGCGGGCGAGACCACGTCGGCGACGGCGTCCAGCGTCTTGAGGCCGTGACCGGTGTTGATGACGACGGTGTCGAGGGTCGGGTCGAGCTGGCCGGACTCGACGAGCTTCTTCAGCACGCCGACGGTCGTGCCGCCGGCGGTCTCGGTGAAGATGCCCTCGGTGCGGGCGAGCAGCACGATGCCCTCGCGGACCTCGTCGTCGGTGATGTCCTCGACGGCCCCGCCGGTCTCGCGGCAGATGTCGAGCACGTAGATGCCGTCGGCCGGGTTGCCGATGGCCAGGCTCTTGGCGATCGTGTCGGGCTTGACCGGGCGGATGGCGTCGATGCCGGCCTTGTAGGCCACCGACACCGGTGAGCAGCCGGTCGCCTGGGCGCCGTAGATCTTGAAGGACTTGTCCTCGACGAGCCCGAGCGCGATGAGCTCCTTGAACGCCTTGTGCACCTTGGTCAGCTGCGAGCCGGAGGCGACCGGGATGACGATCTGGTCGGGCAGGCGCCAGCCGAGCTGCTCGGCGATCTCGTAGCCGAGAGTCTTGGAGCCCTCGGCGTAGTAGGGACGGACGTTGACGTTGACGAACGCCCACCCGTCCTCCTCACCGGCGATCTCCTGGGCGAGCTTGTTGACGTCGTCGTAATTGCCGTTCACCGCGACGAGGGAGTCGGTGAAGATGGCGGAGTTGACCTGCTTGGGCTTCTCGAGGTTGCTCGGGATGAAGACCACGGTGCGGATGCCGGCGCGGGCCCCGGCCGCGGCGACGGCGTTGGCGAGGTTGCCGGTCGAGGGACAGGCGAAGACCTTGCTCTTGAACTCCGTGGCGGCGCTGAGCGCACAGGCCACGACGCGGTCCTTGAAGGAGTTGGTCGGGTTGGTCGAGTCGTCCTTGACCCACAGGTTGGCGATCCCGAGCTCACGGCCGAGGTTGTCGGCCTTGAGCAGCCGGGTGAAGCCGGGCTCGGTGTTGGGGCTCTGCTCGATGTCGGTCGGCACCGGCAGCAGCGCCTTGTAGCGCCAGATGTTGCGGGGGCCGGCCTCGATCTCCTCGCGGGTGATCGCCGGGTAGGCGTAGGCCACCTCGAGCGGACCGAAGCACTCCGGACAGGCGTAGAAGGGGCCGAGCTCGACGACGTTGCCGCACTCGCGACACGAGAGGCCGGTCGCGTTGCCGAAGGCACCCTCGCGGGGGCCGGTGGCGGCGTCGGCTGCGGGCGAGGCGTCCGACTCGACCGGGGTGTGGGAGTCGGTGACGATCTGGGTGCTCATGAAGTCCTCCTTCTCATCTTCCCTGGGGCGGATCTCGCGTCCAGGCGGAATTAGCACCGTTTCCGCTATTCCGTCCCGGTCGTGTCCGGGGGTCGGAGGTCAAGCGGCGGTTGCCGGGACTTCACTGGGCCGTTCCCTCAGTCCCTCTTGATGAGCTGGTCGCAACTGTACGGCGCGGTGTCTCACGATGCGTCATCGCGTCCCATCATGTGGACGTGACGTGCGTCGCGGCAGGTCAGGCCCGCAGCTGCCGGGCATCCTCGGTGAGCTGCGCGAGGAGCGCGAGCACGCCCTCGGGCCCGTGGACGACGACGTCCGCGAGGTCGACGAGGGCACTCTCCTCCTCCGAGGAGGAGCAGATCAGCAACGTCGGCAGGCCGCCGCGGGCGAGGTCGCGCACGGCCTCGAAGGCCTGGAGGTCGCCGAGGTCGTCGCCGGCGAAGGCGAACCCGCCCGCCCCCAGCTCGTCGACCAGGGTGCGCACCGCACCGCCCTTGTGGACGCCGGGCGAGCGCACCTCGATGACGCTGCGCCCCGGCTCGACCACCAGGTCGTGCCGATGGGCCAGCTCGCGCAGCTCGGGCAGCAGCCGCTCGAAGGCGGCCTGGTCGTCGTCGAGCCGTCGGGTGTGCACGGCGACCGCGAGGCCCTTGTCCTCGACGAACGCGTCGGCGGCGTCGAGCCGGCGCAGGGTGCGGGTGAGCTCACGCTCGAACGACGCCAGTCCTGCGGGCGGACGGGGCCCCACGACCCGACGGGCGCTCGAGCTCCAGCGCTCGTTGCCGTACTGGCCGAAGAGGTAGAGGTCCTTGCCAGCCGCGGCGACGTCGTCCCCGACCTGCTCCAGCCCGCCGAGGTCGAGGGCCTGCCGAGCCGGGCGTCCGGTGATGACCGCGACCGCCCGGACCTGGGTGGCGAGGTCGGTCAGGACCGCGTCGGCGTCGGGGTGGATGTGCGCCTTTTCGGGGTCGTCGACGATCGGCGCGAGAGTGCCGTCGAAGTCGAGGCCCACCACGGTCTCGGGGGCCGCTCTGACGAGCGCGGCGTAGCGCTGCTCCCCCTGTACCGACGTGAACTCCACGCCTCCACCCAACCACGACCGAGCCGCCGATAGCGAGGAACGAGCGACCGGCGGAGCGAGGGAGGATCGAGTAAGCCCTTCGGCTGAGGAACGAAGCCGAGACGGGCGCATCGAGATCCCGCGAGGCGGGCAGCGGCCTCAGCCGCGGCCGGTCACAGCTCGGAGGTGAGGATGACCGTGAGCCGGTCGAGCTTCATCGCCCCGTCGGCACCGGCGGTGCGCTGGATGCCGAGGTCGAGCGCGAGCTGCTTGGCCGCGCGCTTGAGCCGGTCGGGGTAGTAGACGGTGTTGGTGGGGATGTTGCCGTACCAGTTGTCGGTGCCGACGACCTGCCAGCCGACGGCCGTGGCCTGACTGCCGACCTCACCGGCGAGGCCGGTGATGCCGGAGTTGTTGTAGACCTCGACGAACACCTTGCCGCGCTTGACGACCGGCTTCGGCTTCTTGGTCGGCGCGGGAGTGGTCGGCGCGGCCGAGGGGGACGCCGAGGCCGAGGTCTCCTGACGGACCGGCGTCGCGATCTCGCGCTCGTCGGGCGTGGCACCACGGGTCGCGACGAAGGCGACGGCCGCCATCACGACGGCGAGGATGCTGAGGATGACGACGGGCGAGGGGAACACGACACCGTTGCCGCGACCCGACTCGGGACGACCGGCCACGGGATCAGACCTCGAAGCCGAGACGACGGGCCGAGCGCTGGCGCTGGCGCTGCGAGCGCAGCCGACGCAGCCGGCGCACCAGGAGCGGGTCGGCTTCGAGGGCCTCCGGCCGGTCGATGAGAGCGTTGAGCACCTGGTAGTAGCGCGTCGAGCTCATGTCGAACTTCTCGCGGACCGCGCTCTCCTTGGCGCCGGCGTACTTCCACCACTGGCGCTCGAACTCGAGGATCTCGCGATCACGGTCGCTCAGGGTCTCGGCGGCGTCGGCGGCGTCGAGGTGGTCGGTGCGCTGGGCTTCCATCGCAGGCCTCCTGAGAGATCGGGGTGCGGCACGGGTCGGGGCGCGCTGCTGCGCCTCACTGTAGTCGGCTAATCACAGAGTTGTCATTCGGCT
>JBFJKO010000286.1:0-4911 GCA_041634935.1 Nocardioides sp. | reverse complement strand
GGTGGTGGAGGAGTAGAACCAGTCGGAGCTCGCGCCGGCGTTGCTGCCGTTGACGCAGAAGCCGTCCGCGTTGTTGGTGGCCACGGTGATCGCGTTGCCGTTGGACTCCTTCAGCTCCGCTCCGAGAGCGGCATCGTCGCCGTAGGTCGCGTTGTCGATGAAGTACGTCTCCTGGACGGTCGCGGCGTTCTTGAGGTCCGACTTGATGCCGGCGTCGACGCTCTTCTCCTTCTGCGAGAGGAACAGCGGGATCGCGATACCGGCGAGGACACCGATGATGACGACGACCACGAGGAGCTCGACCAGGGTGAAGCCCTTGTCCTTCTCCTTGAGCGACGTCTGCAGGCGGTTGATCATGGGTTCTCCTGGGGGGATGCAGTCGAGCCGTTGGGCTCCGACGGGGGGATTGCTGACAGGGGTGTTATCGGCCGGCTCGAACCCCGCTTTACCTCGGTCTAGTCCACCTCCTGCTCATCTCAAGTCAGGCGCCCCGCCAGCCGATGAGATCCCTGGAGCCGTGAGTGCAACCAGACCTGCCCCCGGAGGTCGCGTCACCGGCCCACGACCCAGAGAGGCAACCTGTGCCCGCACCGCAGACCCGAGCCGACGGCGGCTTCACCCTCATCGAGGTGCTGATGACCACCGTGGTGATGGGCGTGATCCTCGGGTTCGCGATCGGCGGCTGGCGCGGGTACGCCGCCGCGCGGGAGCAGAGCGGTGCCGGCCAGCAGGTGCGCGAGGCCCTGCGCCAGGCGCAGCAGCAGGCGGTGACCGAGGGCACCTACGTGTGCGTGACCTTCGCCAGCACGTCGTATCAGGTGTACGACGGCTCCTGCGACAGCAGCAGCAAGGTCGCGCTCGGGTCCCCCCGCACCCTCCCCGACGGCATCAGCTTCCAGTCACCCTCCTTCACGACCGGGCCCGGTGCGACCGTCCCCGGCGTCACGTTCCGGTCGCGAGGGACGGCGACCCCGGGCTCGGTGTCGCTCCGTCGTGACGGGTCGACCACCACGACGTCCATCTCCGTGGAAGGACTGACCGGCCGTGTCGCCCTCGACTGACCACGACCCCACCCCCTCGGACGCCGGCTTCTCGCTCGTCGAGGTCCTCGTCTCGCTGGTGATCATCACCCTGCTCATCGTGGTGACCCTCCCCCAGCTCCTGGTGGGCATGCGCTCCAACGACGTGTCGCGCAAGTCGCTGCAGGAGAAGGGTTTCGCCCAGACCGAGCTCGAGCGGATGCGCAACCTCCCCTTCCACATCGCTCCCGCCGCCGGTGACTTCATCGACGTGCTGGACCGCTTCTACCCCCGGCTGAACGCCCCGGGCACCGAGCCGAGCTGCCCGACCACCGGCCCCTTCCCGGCTCCCAAGGCCACCTGGGCCGGCTACGTCTCCCCCAGTGCGAAGCACTGCCCCTGGGAGCCTCCCGGCGCGCTCTACCGCACCGTGCGCACCGAGACCACCGACCCGCGGCTGCGCGGCTTCGTCGTCGTCCTCAACACCCAGTTCCTGAACGCCGCCACCCCGCCCGCCGCGGTCACCCCGCCGTCCGACTACAACTCAGCACTCGTCGGCAAGGACTCCCCACCCACCTCGCAGATCGGGGTGACCGTGAGCGTGTTCCGCACCGACCGGCTCACCCCGAACCCGATGACGACCTACGCGCAGATCGGCCGCCAGGACCAGCTCGAGCCGCTGATCGCCTCGACCCTCGACGTCGTCGCCCTCGAGCTCGGCTCCACGACGCCCGAGGGCCTGCCCCTCACCCTCTCCGCCGGGCTGCTGGGACTGCAGTCCTCGTTGACCTACGCGAGTCGGGCAAGTGCGGTGATCTCGTCGACCACGACCGGGATCGCGACCGGACAGCAGGCCAGTGGCGCCGGGACCTCCGTCCAGGCGCCGCCCACCGTCACGCAGGCCCAGCAGGACCAGAGCGGCGCCAGCCTCAACGCGAGTGGGTGCCTCCTCGTCTGCTGGGGCAACACCCGCAGCGCACCGCTGACCCTCTCCTCCGGCACCGGGCTCCCCCTGGTCGGCTCCCCGGCCACCCCGGCGCAGGTCCGGATCACCAACGCCAACAACAGCGTGATCACCCTGGGCGCCGGGAACAACAACACCGACCCGGCGCTGTCACTCAAGAGCGCGACGCTCGTCGACTTCGACCCGGCGCTCGGAGCGGCCGAGTCCGACTCGGACGAGAACAGGAACGTCGTCCGCGCCGGGGTCAGCGCCACCTGCGCCGGCACCGGGGGCGACGCCGTCCGGGTGGTCTCCAGCGGCTGGCTGCGCACCACCTCCTCGCAGGACACCACGCCCTACCTCACCGAGGCTTGCGGGGTCAGCCGTGCCGCCACGCTGTCCGTCCTGCCCACCACCTTCGCGCCTCGCGGCGTCATCCGCATCCGACTGACCGACGCGGCCGTGCGCTGCGGCGTCTCCGGGGCCTCGCACGCGGCCAGCGCGAGCCTGACCTACTCCGTCAAGGTGCAGCGCTGGGAGTCCGGCGCTCCGGGCGGCTACGTGACGATCGCGGAGATCAACCACAACAACACCAGCGACCCACTTGCCGGCGTGCCCCTCACCACTCCGTTGGGCGGCGGCAACGGCCTCCTCGGTGACTACATCGAGTCCTGGTCGTCGGCGACCAAGAACGACGTCCGGAAGTCGACGGCCACCAGCAAGGCCTCGGCGAGCGTGCCGGGCATCGTGTCACTGCGCACCGTCCCGACGCGGCTCTCGGGGGGCTCGCCCGACCCGCTCTCGGCCGTCTCCCTGACCCTCGGCTCGCTCTCGTGCACCGCGGAGGACCGGCGATGACGGGCAGCGCGACGCCCGACGCGGTCCTCGAGGAGGACCCGCGGGACAAGGGCTTCACCCTGGTCGAGCTGCTGGTCGCCATGGGGCTCTTCGGAGTGCTGGCCAGCGTCCTGCTCAGCGTCACCTTCTCGAGTGCCGACGTGACCGACGAGGTCGGTCGCGCGGCCGACCTGACCGGCGAGTCGCGTCTCGCCATCGAGCGGATGAGTCGCGAGCTCCGCCAGGCGAGCTCGATCGACTCCGCCGTCATCACCTCGACCAGCATCGCGATCACCTTCTGGACCGACTTCAACGGCAACAGCATCCGCGATACCGCCGCCGGCGACCCCGAGGTGCTCACCTACCGGTGGACCAAGGCCTCCGAGCGCCTGACGCTGACCGCCGACGACGCTGCCGGGACCGCCGTCACCCAGCCGGTGCTGGCCGGGAAGGTCGTCGACCTCAACGTCCAGCTGCTCAGCAGCCTGTGGCAGTACGACGGCGCAGACGGCACCACCAAGGACGGGGCCACCGGGTGGCGCGAGCTCGACGCCGCCGGCGCGCCGGTCGGCAACAAGAACGGCGTCCCCGACGTCCCCGAGCTCGAGCACATCGACCTCATCGCCGTGCGCATCACGGTCGCTGACAACGGGACCAACCGCGAGTTCCTCATGCAGGCCGACCTGCGCAACCAGGAGGTGTCATGACCCAGCCTGTGCGGTCCGACAAGAACGTCGACCCGGTGCAACCCGAGCGACCCCGTGACGAGGGTGCGGCGCTGATCATCACGATCATGGTGATGGCGGTGCTGATGGTGCTCGGCACCACGATCCTCAACGTCAGCATCAACAACCTCAGCTCGGCGAACCGGTCGCGCGACGCGGCTCGCGCGCTCGACGCTGCTGACGCCGGCATCAGTCAAGCCCTGGCTCACCTGCGCGCCAACGGCACGCGCGCCCTCGCCTGCTCCCCGACGTGCCCGTCGAACCCGTGGGGCAACAAGGACAACCCGATGTCGGTCAGCCTGCCCGGCGCCACCGACCAGCGCTACAAGGTGTGGATCGAGCCGAAGCCGGCCACCAACCCGCAGTTCTACCGTGTCCACTCGGAGGGCCTGGCCGGACGGGGCTCGCGGAAGGTACAGGTCGACGCCGAGCTCACGCTCCTGGAGACGGGACTCCCCCTCGGCGTCTTCGCCCGTAGCCTCCAGGGCGGTGGTGCGGCGGGTATGCAGCGCGAGAGCATCTACACGACCGGGTGCGTCTACAACCGCAGCAAGATCAACATGACCGGCATCGACGCCGCGACGGGCCTCCCCGCCGCCGTGCACTCGGCTCGTCTGATCACCGACAGCAACGGCAACAACGCCAACTGCCCCACGACCGACCCGAAGTCGATCCACAACGCAGTCGTGAAGTGCAACCCGGCCTACCCGTTCGACCAGGACGCCCTCGGTGGGCCGTTCCTCTCTGCGGACCCGTGCCGTACGGGGTTGTCGAGCGATCAGTACAACAAGTTCTACGCACCGCGCGACTACGACGGCGACGGCAAGAACGACGTCGACGGGTCGTTCATCCGCGACGCGGAGTCGCTCCAGCGGCTCTACGGACTCGACGACGAACCGCTCTCGACGTCCCAGCTCGAGCAGCTCAAGGCCATCGCCAAGCAGCAGGACACCTACTACACCGCAGCCAACCAGCTCACGCCGTCCAAGCAACCCAAGCCGGAAAACCCGCACGCGGTGATGTACTTCGACCTGACGGCGACCGACCCCGGCGGCGTCGTCCAGCTCCAGGACATCCTCACCCACCAGCGCGCCAACCAGAACCCGCTGAGCGCCGGCGACCCGGCCTGCAAGACCGAGTCGCTGCTGATCATCATCACCGGCGGCAATGCCCGGTTCAACAGCAACCCGACGCTCGCCGCCAGTCTGGTACTCACGTCCAAGGCGCCCTACGGCGAGATCATCAAGGCCAACGGAACCGCCGGCCTCATCGGCACCGTCTTCGCCGACAAGATCAACCTGGTCGGGACGCTCGACCTCTCGCTCGACCAGTGCTTCCTGGGCAACCTCGCGCCCAGTCTCTACACGGCGTCCGTGAGCAACTACCT
>JBFJKO010000285.1:0-4921 GCA_041634935.1 Nocardioides sp. | reverse complement strand
TCGACCACTGCGCCGGCGCCGGTGCGCGTGCCGTGGTCGACGACGTCGAGGAGGCGCTGGTCGCCGAAGAAGCCCTCGACCCCGGACGCCTCGGTCACCCCGTCGGTGTAGAGCACGAGCGTGTCGCCCGATCCGAGGTGCACGACGTGGTCGCGGTAGGTGACGTCGTCGATCACCCCGACGACGGGGCCGGACGCGTCGAGCTGACGGGCCCGGTCGTCGCCCCGGAGCAGCAGCGGCGCCGGATGGCCCCCCACGCTGATATCGACGGTCCACCCACGGCCCTGACGCCGCAGGCGGGCGATCACGATCGTGCAGAACCGGTCACTCTCGTGGTGGATCAGTCGCTCGTTGAGCAGGCCCAGCAGCGTGCTCGGCTGCGGGGTGCCGACGGCGAGGGCCCGCACGGTGTAGCGCACGAACGCGGTCACGACCGCGGCCTCCGCGCCCTTGCCGCAGACGTCTCCGAGCACCGCGATCCAGTCGTCGTCGCCGAGGTCGAAGACGTCGTAGAAGTCGCCCCCGACCTCCGACCCGTCACCGGCCGGTCGGTAGGCCGCCGCCAGGTCGAGTCCGCCGATCGACGGCAGCGACGGCGGGATGAGGGTCTGCTGCAGGGTCCGGGCGAGCGCGCTGGCGCGCTCCTCGGACGCCTCGGCGCGTTCCTTGGCACGCAGGAGCTCGCGCTCGTAGCCGCGCCGCTCGGTGGCGTCGAAGATCGCGATCCGCACGTCGCCGGGAGTGACGTCGGTGTGCCGGTCCATGGTGGCGTTGACGAGGACCGGCAGCTTGGAGCCGTCGCGGCGGCGCAGGTCCATCGCGATCGCCCGCGCCTCGCCGTGCATGCGCAGGGTCGGTGCGAAGTGGGTCTCGTGGAAGATGCGACCGCCGACGGTCAGGAGCTGGCTGAAGCTGGTCACCCCGAGCTCGGCGGTGCTCCAGCCCAGCCACCGGGCCAGGGTCTCGTTGGCCCGCAGGATCCGGCCGTCGGGCGCGGTCGTGAGGTAGCCGCAGGGCGCGCGGTGGTAGAGATAGTCCGCGTCGTCGGCGTCGGGGGTGACCACCGGGCCCGTCGCCGGGACGGAGATCTGGACGGGAGCCGGTGCCGGCCCGCCGTCCGGACTCACGCGGAGACGCGGGCGAGGTCGCGGACGAAGGAGACGATGGCGTCGGTGGTCGGCTGGGGAGCACTCAGGTGCGGGCAGTGACCGGTCGCGTCGAGCAGCACCAGGGAGCCGTGCGGCACCTGGTCGGCGACGTACTCACCCACCGCGATCGGCGCGATCACGTCTTCCCTGCACTGCAGCACCAGGGTGGGCACCGTCACCCGGGGCAGCAGGTCGCGACAGTCGGAGCGGAAGGTCACGTCGGCGAAGACCTGGGCGATGGCGGGGTCCATCCGGCAGAAGCTCGCGGTGAGCTCGTCGCCGAGCTCGGGGCGCTCGGCGTTGCCCATCACCGACGGGGCCATCGCGGTCGACCAGCCGAGGTAGTTGCTCGCCACCGACTCGAGCAGCTCGTCGATGTCGGCCTCGTCGAAGCCGCCGGTGTAGCCGGGCTCGTCGATGTAGCGCGGGGACGGTGACACCATGACCAGCGACGCCACCCGGTCGGGCTCGTCGAGCTGCGTCATGGCGATGAGCATCGCCGAGACCGAGTGACCCACGAGCACGGCGTCGCGCAGGTCGAGCTCGCGCACGACCTCGGTCACGTCGGCGGCGTAGGCCTCCAGGGAGGAGTACACCTCAGGGTCGAAGGACGAGGCGTCGGAGCCGCCGGCACCGATGAGGTCCATCAGCACGACACGGTGGGTGTCCTCGAAGGCGGGTGCGACGTGGCGCCACATGTTCTGGTCGCACCCGAACCCGTGCACGAAGAGGATCGGGGGACCGTCGGCGCGACCCGACACGGAGACGTTGTGTCGGGCGAGGGGGGTCACCGACCTCACTGTAGCGCCACACGACAGTCTTTCACCTCTCCAGACGTCCCCCCTGCGGGTGAGACGCGCCGCCGCGCGACCGGTCGTCAGGCCGCGGCCCGGAGGAATTCCTCGAGGATCGGGCCGGCGGTGCCGGAGCCGGAGGGCCCCTCGGCGACGAACACCGCCACCGCGAGGTCACCCTGCGCCGCGATCATCCAGGCATGGGTGCGGATCGACCCGTCGTCGGCGGCGAACTCGGCCGTGCCGGTCTTGGCGATCACGTCGGCCCCGGGGACGTCGGCCAGCAGGCGCCCGCTGCCGTCGGTGACGACACTGCGCAGCAGCGAGCGCAGCTGCGCCGCCTCGCGACGGCTCACGGGCGTGACGCCCTCGGGCTGCGACACCTCCACCTGCGTGACCAGCCGGGGCACCACCAGGTCACCCTGTTGGATCGAGGCGATCACCGTCGCCATCGCCATCGGCGAGGCGAGCACGGTGCCCTGCCCGATCAGGTCGGCCGCGCGGCCGGTCTCGGTGGTGGGCGGCTCCACGGAGCCGAAGTAGGCAGGGAAGCCCAGGTCGTGGTCGACGCCGAGACCCAGGGACGCCGCGGCGGCTGCCAGGTCGCCGTCCTCGAGACGGTCGCGCTCGGCGATGAAGGCGGTGTTGCAGGAGTTGGCGAGCGCCGTGCGGAACGGGATCCGGCCGAGCCCGCCGGCGGGGTAGTCGTCGTAGTTCTCGAAGTCGCGGCCGTCGACGCCCACGGTCGCGGTGCAGGCGACGCGGCTGTCGGGCCGGAGTCCGCGGCGCAGCAGCGCGAGCGCGGTGACGCTCTTGAAGGTCGAGCCCGGCGCGTACTGGCCGAAGGTCGCGAGGTTCTGGTTGCTGTTGCCCGGGCCGTTGGCCGCGGCCAGGATCGCTCCGTCGCTGGGCCGCACCGCCACGAGCGCGCTGGCCGGACCGATCTCGCTGAGCAGCGCCTCCGCTCGGGCCTGCAGCGCCCGGTCGAGCGTGAGCCGCAGCGGCAGGCCGTCGTCGCCGCCGACGCGGGTGATCTCGCGGCGCTTGCCGTCCGAGCCGATCGCCCGGACGACGACGCCGTCGCTGCCGCGGAGCTGGTCGTCGTAGCGTGCCTGCAGCCCGGAGAGTCCTGCGGTGTCGCCGACCTCGAGGGTGGGGTCATCGGCGATCATCTCGGCCGTGACCTCGCCGACCGTGCCGAGCAGTGGAGCCGCGAAGTCGCGGCTCGGGGCCAGCGGCACCTCGTCGGGGACCCCGTAGCCACCGGCGATGGAGGTGTAGCGCCGGGCCACCCGCGGCGGCACGTCATCGGCGCGGAAGGTGATGGCCTCGACGAACGCCAGGTCGCCGGCCGACCGCACCCGGGCCCGGAAGGGAGCCGGGGCGACCCCGACGAGCCGGGCCAGCGCGCTCGCCGAGGCGCCGGCCTGCTTGGCCTCGAGCTTCGACTTGTCGATCCCGATGCGCACCACCGAGCGGGAGGTGACCAGGCGGACGCCGTCCGCGCCGATGATGTCGCCGCGCGAGCCGGCCACCGACTCGGCGTCGAGGACCGAGCTCGCGTTGAGGCTGGGCTCGACGACGTCGTGGTCCCACCGGACCGCCCACTCGTCGACCGCCCGCTCGAGCTGGACCTCGGTCGGGTAGGTCCACTCCTCGTCGTCTGCGAGCGCCCAGGACCAGGTGATCGTGGCGGTGGCGCTCGCGTCGGTCTCGACGACGTCGCCGAGCGCGACGGTGGCGGTGCGCTCACCCATGCCCTCGACGACCGCGACCAGGTCGTCGGTGGCCTCGGCACCGGTGACCTCCCTGAACGGGACGGCGGTGAGGTCGCGCGCGTTGAGCCCCTCCACCAGCGCAGCGGCGGTGCCGTCGGCCGCGCTCCCGGCGTCGTCGGGGTCGGGCTGGGCGGACTCGCAGGCGCTGAGCGTCGTCGCTGCCGTCAGCAGGACGGCGGCGGCTGCCAGGGAACGGGGGCGGCGCATGGCCCTGGTTCTACCAGGGCGCACCGACGCCCACGCCCGCTCCCCGGCCCGCTCAGACGAGCACCGGGCTGATCAGCGGCGTGTAGCCGGAGGAGTGCCCGGCGGTGTTGGGGTGGTAGCTCTCGCTGACCGGGTTGGAGAGCCCGTTGATCCACTCGGTGGAGGCGCACACCGCATGACCGACGAAGCGGCTCGTGGGGTTGGCGAAGGTGTAGCCGCGGGCCGCGGCGGCCGACGACAGCTTGGAGTTGAGCAGGTCGGCGGTGGCGTTGAGCCGCGTCATCTCGTCGGAGGAGAAGAAGGTGCCCGCGTTGCAGTCCTCGCCGTTGAAGATGCGCGGGTAGCCCACGATCACGACCTTGGCCGTGGTGGCGCGCGAGCGGATCGACGAGAACAGGGTGGTCAGCCGACCCGGGAGCGTGTTGTTGATGAACGCCTGCGCGGTGTCGATCGCGCCGTTGCAGTTGCTCGACCAGCTCGGCTTGGCGCACTCGGTGATCACGTTGGAGAAGCCGGCGTCGTTGCCGCCCACCGACATCGTGACGTAGCGGGTGCTGCTCGTCAGCGCGCTGAGCTGGGTGTTGGTGACCGTCGCGGTCGTGGCTCCCGAGCACGCCTTGAAGGTGAGGGTGTAGCCCTTCTGGGCGGCGAGCAGCGCGGGGAACGCGGCGTTCGAGCGCTGGCACGACGTCCCGTCGTTGATGTAGGTGCGGGTGCCGACGCCCGAGGAGTAGGAGTCGCCCAGGGCGACGTACGACGGCCCGACGGCCTGCGTGGGGGACGCGGTGGAGACGGCCACGACCGGGACGAGCGCGAGCAGTCCGGCAACGGCCCCGACCAGACGACGAGTGAGCATGGGTGACCTCCGTGAGGGTGCAGCGGCGGCGCTCGCGCGGATCGGCGGTGCCTGCCGCGCTGATCGAAGCACCTCACGGGGTCGACGGACAGGGGGCAATCTCGTCCGTCACGGCCACGACCCCCCGGCGTGCAGCAC
>JBFJKO010000284.1:0-4975 GCA_041634935.1 Nocardioides sp. | reverse complement strand
CCCTGCGAGCCGCGGCCGGTCGAGCGTGACCTCCGTCGTGCCGTCGGAGGTGACGACGACCTTTCCGCAGCGCAGTCCGGCCCGTTGGAGGTCGACTCTGACGGCCTTGACGTTGGTCAGGTCGAGGATCACTCGCTTCCTGGTCGGCAGCGCTTCGCCGGGCTCGACGACCAGGTCCTGCTGGAAGGCGGGCAGCGGCGAGCTGACTGGCGTCGGACCGGTGCGCACGACGCGGTCGGTCGTGCCGGGCAGCGCCTGCGACGTCGCGACGACGCGGGCCACCGAGCCGGGGGAGGAGTCGCGGGCGTCGAGGCCGGTGAGCCAGTACGCCGTGGTGGCGCCGATGCCGAGCCCGGGGCGGGTCAGACGGGGGTGCCAGGTGAGCTCGACGTCGCGGGGGTTGCGCACGACCTTGGGCGTCCCCAGGCCGCTGACCGTGGTCTCGAAGCGGTCCTGGGTGGCGAAGATCAGGTGGTCCTCCCCGGGATAGCGCACGAAGCGGTGCTCGAGACCGAGGGCGTCGAAGCGGCCGACCTGCACCTCCACCGACGTGAACGGCACGAGCTGGTCGAGCTGGCCGTGGCCGATCCGGAACGGCAGGTGGCGGGCGTTGCCGACCAGGTCGTAGGCGTTGCCGTCGGAGGTGCAGCGCTCGCCGAAGGCCGGGCTCACCAGGGAGCCGGCGTCGACCGAGACCCCGCACTGGGGCGGACCGGCGAGCGCGACCGCGCCGGCGTACAGGTCGGGGTGGGAGAGGCCGAGCTTGTAGGCGGCCCACCCGCCCATCGAGTAGCCGGTGATCGTCGTACGACGGGGGTCGAGGTCGTAGCTGCGGGCCAGCGCGCCCCAGACCTGCCAGTAGTCGGCCTCGGCCTCGTCGAAGTACCAGCCGTCGGGTCCGTGGCCGAGCGTGCCGGCGCAGATGGAGCCGCGCTGCTCGCACAGCTGCTGCAGCAGGAGCGGGTCGTAGGCGGCGTACTGGTTGTGGTTGACCGAGAGCGAGTGCAACGTCCAGGTCAGCGGGGCGGGCGCGCCGCGGCGGTAGCCCTGGGGCACGTAGACCGAGTAGGGCTGGATGCGGCCGAGGTAGTTGGGCTTCCCGTCGCCGCTGCCCCCGCCCTGGTCCTCCCCGACGCCCTGCCCGAGGTCGAGGCGCGAGACGTACCACCGGTTGCTCGCCCCGCGCACGAGCGGCTCGCGCGTCGTACGACGGCGTTCGAGGGCGCGCCAACGGATGGTGCGGCTGAAGGCGCTGACGTCGCCGGCGGCCAGGGCGTCGGCCTGATGGTCCTCGGACCAGAAGTTGCCGGTCACGAAGCGGGCCTGGCCGTCGGCGCCGAGCTGGTCGAAGGGCGGGGTGCCAGCGGTGAGCTCCTGGTAGGCGGCCACGAGCGCGGAGGTGTTGCCGCTGGTGTAGACCGCCGGCTCCTGGCGGTGGCTGCGGAACCCGACGTTGTAGACGCGCGGGTAGGCGCCGGCGCGGAGTCCGCTGACGGATGCCGGCGCGAGGGCGCGACCGCGGGGTCCGGCGAGGCCGGCCACCAGGCGCACCTTCCAGCGGCCCTCGACCGGGAGCAGGCGGCGCGGGATCCTGACGACGAAGGAGCGGGCACGCCGGTCGACGGTGAGTCGGCCGCCGAAGTTCTCGACGTTGCGGGTGCGCCTGGTCGTGAGGTCCTGGAGCCAGGCGCCCTTGCTCGACACGATGATCGCGTGGTCGAGGCCGGGGGAGGTGACGCCCGCGCCGGCGGGCCACTCGGCGGTGCCGGTGCGCGCGGAGCGGTCGGTGTCGAGGCCCCACACGGCCAGCGGCACGGTGGGGTCGGCGAGGGTGTTCCAGTCGACGCGCCAGTAGGTCGCGCGACGGTCGGCACCGACGGCGGCCACGAAGACGTCGGCACCGTTGTTGCGCGCGGCCGGGTCGTCGTACGTGAAGACGCCCTGGGTGGGGGCCAGGCGGGCGATGTTGTCGACGGTGAAGCCGCTCGGGATCGCCGCGCCGTGGTCGTCGTAGACGAAGTCGCTCCAGTACGACGCCCCGCCGTGCAGCACGCCCGTGCCCGACGTGCGCGAGAGGCGCTGCGCGAACGGCCACCCGCGCGGGGCGGTGAGCGCGGGCTCGGCGCGGGTGGCAGCGGCGGGGGCACCGGCCGGGATGTCGCCCGGTGCGGCCGCGGCGGATACCGGCACGAGCAGGCCGGCGAGGCCCAGTCCGAGAGCGGCGACGAGGGGGGAGCGGAGACGTGGGCCCATGTCTGGTCAACGCCGTCGGACGAGAGACGTCACGCGACCGAGTGACCGGTGTCACCGTGCGAGACGCCCCCGGCTGCCGTCTGCCACGCTCGAGTCATGACGCACCCAGCGCGACGCCGATGAGCGCGACCCGAGCGGCCCGGCAGAAAGCCGTTCGCGCGGCCGCGAGGGCCGACCTAGACTCGAGGCATATGAGCACCCCACTCCGTTCCTCGACTCCTCCGCTTCGCTCCTCCGGCGAGCAACGCAGCGGGGACCCCGCGACGAACGCACCTGACTTCTCCCTCGCCGCCGAGCTCGACGAGACCTCCGACTGGGATCCCGACCATGAGGCCGCCGAGTCCCCCGTGGATTCCGTGGACTCCGAGCCCGACGAGGCCGACGACTTCGTTTCCGGCTACGCCGACGGGTGGGCCGACGAGCCCGACCCCGAGGACGTCCCGACCGTCGGCGCGATGGAGCTCGCCGAGCGCCACCAGCTGCGCCGTGTCGCGAGCCTGCGCACCGAGCTCGAGGACATCACCGAGGTCGAGTACCGCCAGCTGCGACTCGAGCGCGTCGTCCTGGTGGGCGTGTGGACCGACGGCAGCGTCGCCGACGCCGAGAACTCCATGGCCGAGCTCGCCCTGCTCGCCGAGACGGCCGGCTCCGAGGTGCTCGAGGCGATCTACCAGCGCCGGCAGACGCCCGACCCGGCGACGTACGTCGGTCGCGGCAAGGTCGAGGGCATCGCCGAGATCGTGAAGGCCACGGGCGCCGACACGGTGATCTGCGACGGTGAGCTCGCCCCCAGCCAGCTGCGCAACCTCGAGGACCGGCTCAAGGTGAAGGTCGTCGACCGCACCGCGCTGATCCTCGACATCTTCGCCCAGCACGCCAAGTCGCGCGAGGGCCAGGCGCAGGTCGAGCTGGCCCAGCTCTCCTACATGAAGCAGCGCCTGCGCGGCTGGGGCGGCAACCTCTCCCGCCAGGCCGGTGGCCGCGTGGGCGCCGACGGTGGCGGCATCGGTGGTCGTGGTCCGGGTGAGACCAAGATCGAGACCGATCGGCGTCGCATCAACGACAAGATCGCCAAGCTGCGCCGCGAGCTGAAGGCGATGAAGGGCACCCGCGACACCAAGCGCCAGGACCGCCGGCGCAACCAGATCCCCTCCGTGGCGATCGCCGGCTACACCAACGCCGGCAAGTCCTCGCTGCTCAACCGGCTCACCGGCGCCGGCGTGCTGGTCGAGGACTCGCTCTTCGCGACCCTCGACCCGACCACCCGCCGTACGACGACGGCCGACGGACGCATCTACACGATGAGCGACACGGTCGGCTTCGTGCGGCACCTGCCGCACCAGCTGATCGAGGCGTTCCGCTCGACGCTCGAGGAGGTGGCGGACGCCGACCTGATCGTGCACGTCGTCGACGGCTCCCACCCCGACCCGGAGGGCCAGCTCAGCGCGGTGCGCGAGGTGCTCGCCGACATCGACGCCGGCGACGTCCGCGAGCTCGTCGTGATCAACAAGTCCGACCTCGCCGACCCGATGGTCCTCGCCCGGCTCCAGCGGGCCGAGCCGCACTCGGTGGTGGTCAGCTCGAAGACCGGTGCCGGCATCGCCGAGGCCCTGGCACTGATCGAGGGTGAGCTGCCGCGCCCGGGTGTGGAGTTCGACGTCCTGCTGCCCTACGAGCGCGGCGACCTCGTCAACCGGCTGCACCAGGAGGGCGAGATCGACGTCCTCGAGCACACCGGCGAGGGCACCCTCATGAAGGGCCGCGCCAACGAGGACCTCGCCGGCGAGCTGGCGGACTACTCCGTCTGACCTCGCCTCGGTCGTGGCGAAACTGTCGCTTGTGGTGCGGAACTTCGTGACAGAAGCGGGAGATTCACCACGTAAGTGGTGAATCTGCCGGCGGCCGAGCGCCGCGGGCGATCGGATGACAGAACTCCCGCTTGTCGTACGGAACTTCGTGCCACAAGCGGGAGATTCACCACGTAAGCGGTGAATCTGCCTGCGGCACCCCTCACACCTGTCCACAGGCCAACCAGCACGGTGCGCGCCCCGTCGGTCACCGCCGTTAGGGTGCTCGGGTGCCTGACGCCCCCGCTCCCGATGCCGCAGCCGACTCCGCGGTGCGAGAGGTGCTCGGCACCGCGGTCGCGGCCCTCGGGGGTGCGGAGCGTCCGGGTCAGGTCGCGATGGCCGAGGCGGTCGGCGCCGCGTTGCGCACCCACGAGCACCTGCTCGTGCAGGCCGGCACCGGCACCGGCAAGTCCCTGGCCTACCTCGTCCCGTCGCTGGTGCACGACAAGCGGGTCGTGATCGCCACCGCGACCCTCGCCCTGCAGCACCAGCTCGTCGAGCGAGACCTGCCGCGGCTGGTCGAGGCCGTCAAGGACGCCCCCGGCGTCGACACGTCGTACGCCGTGCTCAAGGGCCGTTCCAACTACGCCTGCCTGCACCGCATCCGCGAGGGCGTGCCCGACGACCAGGGTGTGCTGGTCGACGTGCCGCAGGGCTCGATGGCCGAGAAGGTGCTCGAGCTGCGCGCGTGGGCCGAGCAGGAGGCCTCCGACAAGGGCTCGGGGGAGCGCGACGCCGCCCCGCGCCACACCGACCGCGAGTGGCGCCAGGTCAGCGTGAGCCACCGCGACTGCCTCGGCGCGAGCAAGTGCCCGTTCGGCCAGGAGTGCTTCGCCGAGGTCGCGCGCGAGAAGGTCCACCGCTCCCACCTG
>JBFJKO010000283.1:0-4979 GCA_041634935.1 Nocardioides sp. | reverse complement strand
CCACGGTTTGTCAGGCTCGGATGGTGGCTGGGGCACCGCTGCACGGGGTCGCTCCTGGTGGGCGGTGCGTGGGCCACGGTTTGTCAGGCTCGGATGGTGGCTGGGGCACCGCTGCGCGGGGTCGCGCCCGGTGGGCGGTGCGTGGGCCACGGTTGGTCAGGCTCGGATGGTGGCTGGGGCACCGCTGCCCGGGGTCGCGCCCGGTAGGCGGTGCGTGGGCCACGGGTTGTGGAAGCCGAACGGTGGCCACAGCACCGCCCCCACAGGGGCGACCACCAGCCGGGCGATCGAGGGGTGAGACGTCACGGTCGTCGAGGTCGTACGGCGGGCTCGGCGCTGCTAGTCTCTGCGCCGATCGACATCCTTTAACGAGCCGTCCTGTGAGGCGGAGAAGGAGGTCCGGCAGCACTCGTGTGTGCCCAGCCTGCCCCCGACGAGGCCCCGACCCTCGCCCAGCCCGACCAGAGCCGCGTGGTCCTGGACGCCCGTGACATCACCCGGGCCCTGACTCGCATCTCCCACGAGATCCTGGAGCGCAACAAGGGCGCCGGCGACCTGGTGCTGCTCGGGATCCCGAGCCGCGGCGTCCCGCTCGCCCGCCGCATCGCCGCGCGCATCAAGGAGGTCGAGGGCGTCGACGTCCCGACCGGCGCGCTCGACATCACGATGTACCGCGACGACCTGCGCAAGCACCCGGCGCGGGCCCCGCAGCACACCGCGATGCCGCCCGGCGGCATCGACGACAAGACGGTCGTGCTCGTCGACGACGTCCTCTACTCCGGCCGCACCGTCCGCGCCGCGCTCGACGCGATGAACGACATCGGCCGCCCGGCCGTGGTGCGCCTGGCCGTCCTCGTCGACCGCGGTCACCGCGAGCTGCCGATCCGCGCCGACCACGTCGGCAAGAACCTCCCCAGCGCGCGCGCCGAGCGGGTCATGGTGCGCCTGCTCGACGTCGACGACGTCGAGGGCGTCTGGATCGCCTCCGGAGCGGGGGAGAAGGCATGAAGAAGCACCTGCTCTCCATCGACGACGTCTCGACCGACGACATC
Organism: Nocardioides sp.; assembly: GCA_041634935.1. GTDB lineage: Bacteria > Actinomycetota > Actinomycetes > Propionibacteriales > Nocardioidaceae > Nocardioides. The sequence continues at coordinate 3,927 of JBFJKO010000283.1, read as the reverse complement.
GCGACGCTCTTCGAGACCGCCGCGGAGATGCACGACGTGCAGCGCCGCCAGGTCAAGAAGCTGCCCGCCCTGCGCGGCCGCACGATCATCAACCTGTTCTTCGAGGACTCCACCCGCACCCGGTCGTCGTTCGAGATCGCCGGCAAGTGGCTCTCGGCCGACACGATCAACATCACCGGCAAGGGCAGCTCGGCCTCCAAGGGCGAGAGCCTGCGCGACACCGTGCGCACGATCGCCGCGATGGGCGTGGACGCCGTCGTCATGCGCCACGCCGCCAGCGGCTCGGCGCTCCAGGTCAGCCAGTGGATCGACGCCTCGGTGGTCAACGCCGGCGACGGCACCCACGAGCACCCCTCCCAGGCGCTGCTCGACGCCTACACGCTCCAGCGCCGGCTCGGCAGCCTCGAGGGGCGCCACGTCGTGCTCGTCGGAGACCTGACCCACAGCCGGGTCTTCCGCAGCAACGTGCTCTGCCTGGCCAAGCTCGGTGCCCAGGTGACGGTCGTCGCCCCGCCGACGCTGATGCCCAGCGGCGTCGACGCCTGGTCCAAGCAGGTCGGCTTCGCGACGTCGTACGACCTCGACGCCGTGCTGCCGACCGCCGACGCCGTGATGATGCTGCGCGTGCAGCGCGAGCGCATGAGCGGTGGCTACTTCCCCAGCGCGCGCGAGTACACCGTCGGCTACGGCCTCACCCGCGACCGGCTCGCCACCCTCGGTGGCGAGGTCCCGATCTGCCACCCGGGCCCGATGAACCGCGGGCTCGAGATCGCCGCCGACGCCGCGGACGCCGCCCAGTCGCTCGTGCTCGACCAGGTCTCGGCCGGTCTCGCGGTGCGCATGTCGATCCTGTACCACCTGCTGGCCGGAGAGGGGTCGGACCATGCCTGACTCGATCATCGTCAAGGGGGCCTCCCTGCTGGGGGCCACCACCGCCGACCTGCTCGTGCAGGACGGCGTCATCACCGAGGTCGGCTCGGTCTCGGCCGCGGGCGCCCGCGTCATCGACGCCGACGGCCTGGTCGCGCTGCCCGGGTTGGTCGACCTCCACACCCACCTGCGTGAGCCCGGGCGGGAGGACGCCGAGACGATCCGCACCGGTTCGCAGGCCGCCGCGATCGGCGGGTTCACCGCCGTCCTGGCCATGGCCAACACCAGCCCCGTCACCGACACCGCCGAGGCGGCCGAGCGGGTGCTCGACCTGGGCCGCACCGCCGGCATCGTCGACGTGCACCCGGTCGGCGCGGTCACCCGCGGCCTGGCCGGCGAGGAGCTCGCCGAGCTGGGCCTGATGCACCGCTCGCGCGCCCGCGTCACGGTCTTCTCCGACGACGGCCGCTGTGTCGCCAACCCCCGCGTCATGCGCCGCGCCCTGGAGTACGTCAAGGCCTTCGGCGGCGTCGTCAGCCAGCACGCCCAGGACCCCGACCTGGCCGGTCCCACCTCGTGCTGCCACGAGGGCGAGCTCTCCGGGCGCCTCGGGCTCCCCGGCTGGCCCGGGGTGGCTGAGGAGGTCATCGTCGCCCGCGACGTCATGCTCGCGCGCCACACCGGCAGCCGCGTGCACGTCGCGCACGCCTCCACCGCCGGCACCGTCGAGGTGCTGCGCTGGGCCAAGTCGCTGGGCATCGACGTCACCGCCGAGGTCACGCCGCACCACCTGCTGCTCACCACCGACCTGCTCGCCACCGAGAACGGCGGCTACGACCCGACCTTCAAGGTCAACCCGCCCCTGCGACCGCAGGAGGACGTCGAGGCGCTGCGGGCCGCGCTCGCCGACGGCACCATCGACGCCGTCGCCACCGACCACGCCCCCCACGCGCGCCACGACAAGGAGCACGCGTTCGTCGACGCCGCCTTCGGGATGCTCGGTCTCGAGACCGCGCTGCCCGTGGTGGCCCAGGTGATGGTCGAGTCGGGACTGCTCGACTGGGCCGGCGTCGCCCGGGTGATGTCGACCAACCCGGCCCGGATCGCCTCGCTCGCCGACCACGGCCACGACCTGGCCGTCGGCGCGCCCGCCCACCTGACGCTGGTCGACCCCTCGGCCACGCTGACCGTCGACCGCGACGCCTCGGTGTCGCTCTCCCGCAACAACCCCTGGCACGGACGCACCCTCGGTGCCGCCGTTCACTCGACGCTGCTGCGCGGCGTCCCCACCGTCACGGAAGGGAAGCTGGTCTGATGCCCGCGACCACCGGCTCCACCGCCACCGCTCCCGCCCTCCTCGTGCTCGAGGACGGCCGGACCTTCACCGGCGACGCCTACGGCGCCGCGGGCGAGACCTTCGGCGAGGCGGTCTTCAACACCGGCATGACCGGCTACCAGGAGACGCTCACCGACCCGTCCTACCACCGTCAGGTGGTCGTGATGACCGCGCCGCACATCGGCAACACCGGTGTCAACGACGAGGACCCGGAGTCCTCGCGCATCTGGGTCGCCGGCTACGTCGTGCGCGACCCCGCCCGGGTGCCCAGCAACCACCGGTCGCAGCGCTCCCTCGACGAGGAGCTCGTCGCCCAGGGCGTCGTCGGGATCTCCGGCGTCGACACCCGCGCGCTCACCCGCCACCTGCGCGAGCGGGGCGCGATGCGCGTGGGCATCTCCACCACCGAGACCGACCCCGCCGCCCTGCTGGCGCGCGTGCGGGCCTCGGGCGAGATGAAGGGCTCCGAGCTCAGCAGCGAGGTCTCCACCGACGAGACCTACGTCGTCCCCGCGGTCGGCACCAGGCGCTTCACCGTCGCGGCCCTCGACCTCGGCATCAAGTCGATGACGCCGTACCGGATGGCCGAGCGCGGCATCGAGGTGCACGTGCTCCCCGCGACCTCGACCCTGGACGACGTCCTCGCCGTCGGGGAAGGCGGGCCCGACGGGCTCTTCTACTCCAACGGCCCCGGCGACCCGGCCGCCACCACCCAGCAGGTCGAGGTGCTCCAGGGCGCCCTCGAGCGCGGCGTGCCCTACTTCGGGATCTGCTTCGGCAACCAGCTCTTCGGGCGCGCGCTCGGCTTCGGCACCTACAAGCTGAAGTACGGCCACCGCGGCATCAACCAGCCGGTGATGGACCGCACGACCGGCAAGGTCGAGGTCACCGCCCACAACCACGGCTTCGCCGTCGACGCCCCGCTCGAGGGCTCGACCACCACGCCGTACGGCGTGGCCACCGTGAGCCACGTCTGCCTCAACGACGACGTCGTCGAGGGTCTCGAGCTGCGCGACGCGGCGAGCGAGGAGCTGCTGAGCTTCTCGGTCCAGTACCACCCGGAGGCCGCCGCCGGCCCCCACGACGCGGCCTACCTCTTCGACCGATTCGTCGACCTGATGTCTGCACGGGGCGCCGAGCCGCGCTCCGCTCGCACCTCGACCACCGGAGGAAACTGACATGCCCAAGCGCGAGGACATCAAGTCGGTCATGGTGATCGGGTCCGGCCCGATCGTCATCGGCCAGGCCTGCGAGTTCGACTACTCGGGCACCCAGGCGTGCCGGGTGCTGAAGGAGGAGGGCCTGCGGGTCATCCTGGTCAACTCCAACCCGGCCACGATCATGACCGACCCGGAGTTCGCCGACGCCACCTACGTCGAGCCGATCCTCCCCGAGTACGTCGAGATGATCATCGCCAAGGAGCGCCCCGACGCGCTGCTCGCGACCCTCGGCGGCCAGACGGCCCTCAACGCCGCGATGGCGCTCGACAAGGCCGGCATCCTGGAGAAGTACGACGTCGAGCTGATCGGCGCCTCCATCGAGGCCATCGACCGCGGCGAGAACCGCCAGACCTTCAAGAAGATCGTCGAGGAGCTCGGCGGCGAGGTGGCGCGGTCGGTCATCTGCCACTCGATGGACGACTGCCTGGCCGCCGCCGACCAGCTCGGCTACCCGATGGTGGTCCGGCCCTCGTTCACCATGGGTGGCACCGGCTCCGGGAT
>JBFJKO010000282.1:0-4989 GCA_041634935.1 Nocardioides sp. | reverse complement strand
CGGGAGAGGCCCACGAGACCCGCACGGTCGACGGCCTCCCCGCGCTGGTGGTCGCGGGCGACCTCGACCTCGCCGCCCCCGGCCACCGCGTCGACCCAGGCGACGTCTGACGCAGGGACGGCCCTGGTCAGCTCAGGACGGTGACCTCGGCGCGGAACTCTCGCGTGGTCTCGGCGGCCGACTCCTGGTTGATGCCGTCGACCCGGTAGATCGCCGTGCCGATCCCGCCGGAGTCGGCCCACCCGCACGCGATCAGGTCGACGTAGGGTCCCAGCCTCGGATAGGTGCCGCACGCCATGGCGCCGCGCATCTCCCCCGCGGGCACCTCCACGACGTCGGTGATGCCCGTGCCCTCGAGGTAGTCGCCGAGCGCGGCCTCCGGCTGGCCGATGAGCTCGCGGGCCAGGTCGCTGTCGGTGGTGACGTTGATGCCGTTGTAGACCAGGACGTCGTCGCCCCCGCGCCGGTAGTCGCCGTACACCGCCTCGAGGGAGTCGTCGGCCCGCAGGATCCGGTCGCGCAGCTCGGCCTCCTGCTCGTCGGTGCCGGCGTTCTTCTGCAGCACCCAGGCGCCGGCGCGCTCCGGGGCGGCCAGCGACCGGTTGCCCTGGTCGCCGGCGGCGGGCACGTTCTCGAGGCGGTCGGGCACCTGGTCGGTGAGGACCACGAGAGCGACCGCGGGGAGCACGATGATCGGCGGGTAGAGCCACCAGCTCCACGCCGAGGTCGAGCGGTGGGCGACGAAGGCAGCGATCGCCGCGACCGCCAGCGCCGGGAACGCGACAGCCGCGACCGAGGCGAGGAACGACCGGTCGGGACGACCGTCGATCGCGAACGGCAGCAGCACTCCCGCCGTCAGAGCGGCCCAGCCGAGGGCGATCAACCAGGCCGAGGTGTTGGGACGGGTCGGCCGCTGGGGACCGGCTCGGTGCTCGTCGCGTGGAGGCACCTGCTCCGTGTCGGGCGGACCTGCCGCGCCCGATGTGGTCGCGTCGGGCTCGGCGGTGTCAGGCATGGGCACATCCTCCCCCACACGGCATCCTGGGCACATGGAGCCCTACGGCGCGTCTCACCTGGTGATGCTGGCGGTCTTCGTCGTGGGCCTCGCGGTCTTCGTGCGGCTGGGCCGACGCGACCGGCGCACCGGCTCGGTGGTGGCGGCGCGCACCCTCGCCGTGCTCCTGCCCGCGGTCACGGTGCCGTTCCAGGTCTACGACGTCCTGACCAGATTCGAGATCGGCGTGAGCCTCCCGCTGCACCTGTGCGACCTCGCGTGGCCCGCGGCGTCGTACGCCCTGTGGACGCGGCGGCCGTGGGCCGTCGCCCTGACCTACTACTGGGGCCTGGTGCTCACCTCGCAGGGCATCGTGACGCCGTCGCTGGGCGAGGCGTTCCCGGAGGTGCGGTTCTTCGCGTTCTGGGCCCTGCACCTGCTGATCGTGTGGGCCGCCGTCTACCTCGTCTGGGGCCACGGGGTGGCCCCGCGGTGGCGTGAGTACCGCCTGACGATGGCGGTCACGCTCGCCTGGGCCGTCGGTGCCTACGCGTTCAACCTCGCTGCCGACACCAACTACGGCTACCTCGTCCGCAAGCCCAGCAGCGGCTCCGCCCTCGACCTGCTCGGGCCCTGGCCGGTCTACGTGCTCGCCGAGATCGCGATCGTGGCGGCGATCTGGGCGCTCATGACGTGGCCCTGGAACCGGGGCGACCACGACCCGCGGACCTAGTCGGCGCGCGCTGCGCGCACCTTCGCCGCCAGGGTGGCGGCATCGTCGGCGATGCCGCCGTGCTCGGCGATCCAGTCGTAGCACCCCTCGCGGTCCGCGTGGCACATCACGCCGACGACGTCGCCGGGCAGCGCCTGGCCCACGAGGGCCGACATCACCGCCACCTCGGTGGGGTACGCCGGCACGCCGGTCACGCCGACCCGGGCGGCACCGGCACGCATCAGCTCGTCGAGCTCGTCGGTGGTGCGCCCCCGCAGGTAGCGCTCCTTGTGACCGATGGCCACGACGTCGCTGTCGCGCGCCGCGATCTCCCCCAGCGTCTCGATGAGGTCGTCGGTGCGGTCGCCCACGACACCGAGGCCGAGCAGCAGCCGCCCGCCCGGACGTCGGACGCCGTTCATGATCTCCATCAGGGCCTCGAGGCCGGCCTCGTTGTGGGCGAGGTCCATGACCACCGAGATCGACCCCTGCTCGGGGTCGGTGGCGGGGAGGCTGAAGAAGTTCATCCGGCCGGGGTTGTGCTCGGCGTCGGGGGCGAAGGTCCGCAGGCCCTCGATCACGGTGGCCCGCGGGATGCCGATCGCCAGCGCGGCGGACGCGGCGGCCAGGGTGTTCTCGACGTTGAAGCGCGAGAGGCCGGCCAGGGTCATCGGCACGTCGACGAGCTCGATCAGCGGGTCGGGATCGGCGTTGGCCCGCAGCACCGAGACCCACCCGTCGATGACCACCGTGGCGCGTCCTCGGTCGTTGAGCGTCTCGCGCACGCCCGGGGAGTCGGCGTCGCGCGAGAAGACCCACGGCTTGGCCTTGATCACGTGGCGCATGGCGAGGACCCGCGGGTCGTCGGCGTTGAGCACCGCCCAGCCGCCCTTGCGCGTGATGCGCGGCACCACGGCCTTCACCTCGGCGAGCTGGTCGACGGTGTCGATGCCCTGCTGCCCGAGGTGGTCGGCGGTGACGTTGGTGACCACCGAGACGTCGTTGTGGACCAGGCCGATGCCCTTGAGGAGGATCCCACCGCGAGCGGTCTCGGTGACCGCGAGCTGCACCTCCGGGTGCGCGAGCACGCGCCCGGCACCGCTGGGGCCCGAGTAATCGCCCGGCTCGACCAGGACGCCGTCGATGTAGATCCCGTCGGTGTTGGACCAGCCCACGAGCAACCCGTGGGTGCGGGCGATGTGGGCGACCATCCGCGACGTGGTGGTCTTGCCGTTGGTGCCGGTGACGGCCACGACGGGCACGGACGGCGTCAGCGTGGTCGGGGCCTCCCCCGGCTCCGCCGCTGCGACCCGCTCCGCGGCAGCGCTCACCGCGGACTCGAGGTCGGCACCCGGGACGGCGTCCAGCACGGCCCCGATGGCCCGGCCCATCTCCTGGGCGCGGGTGCGGTGCGCCCACGGGAAGGCGACCACCACCTGGTGCGGGTCGGCCGTCGAGCGCACCCGCACCGCGAGCCGCGACGTCCCGGACTCCTGCGCGACGGCGCGCACCAGTCGTCCCACGGCCCGCAGGGCGAAGCGCTGGCGGAAGCCGGTGTCGGGCGCTCCCGGTCGCGCGTGCTTGAGGCCGATGCGCCTCGCGAGCCGCTCGGCCGTCGCCTCCGAGGCGGAGGAGAGCCCGGAGATGTCGAGGGTGAGCTTGATGGCCGCGCGCGGGAAGTAGAGGTTGGGGCCTTCCAGGACCCGCAGCTCTTTGAGGGAGGAGAGCGTCACCGGGGCGACGCTACCTGCGCCGGGCCTCAGGTCACGCACCCATGGCGTGGAATCCGCCGTCGACGTGCACGATCTCGCCCGTGGTCGCCGGGAAGAAGTCCGAGAGCAGCGCGCAGACGGCCTTGGCCGTCGGCTCCTGGTCGGAGTTGTCCCACCCGAGCGGCGACTTGGTCTCCCACATCGCGTCGAGCTCCTCGAAGCCGGGGATCGCCTTGGCGGCCAGGGTCTTGAGCGGCCCCGCGGCGACCAGGTTGACCCGGATCCCGTCGGGGCCCAGGTCGCGCGCGAGGTAGCGCGAGGTCGACTCGAGGGCGGCCTTGGCCACGCCCATCCAGTCGTAGACCGGCCACGACACGCTCGCGTCGAAGGTCAGACCGACGATCGAGCCGCCCTGGCTCATCAGCGGCTTGGTGGCCATCGCCAGCGACTTCAGCGAGTAGGCCGAGACCTGCAGCGCCTGGGCGACGTCGTCCCACGGGCCGGTGAGGAACTTGCCGCCGAGCAGGGTCTCGGGGTTGCCGTAGGCGATCGAGTGGACGACGCCGTCGAGGCGCGCGTCGGCGCCGAGGTGCTCACGCACGGCGTCGGCGAGACCCGCGAGGTGGCCCTCGTCGGTCACGTCGAGCTCGAGCACCGGCGGCTCCACCGGCAGCCGCTTGGCGATGCGCCGGGTGATGCCCAGTGCGCGGCCGAAGTTGGAGATGAGCACGGTCGCGCCCTGCTCCTGCGCGATCTTGGCAGTCGCGAACCCGATGGACGAGTCCATCGTGACCCCCGCGACCAGGATCGTCTTGCCGTCGAGAATGCCCATGTCAGTGCCCCATTCCTAGTCCGCCGTCGACGGGGATGACTGCCCCGGTCACGTATGCCGCTCCGTCACTCGCCAACCACGTGACCGCCGAGGCGACCTCCGCCGGGGCGGCATAGCGACCCAGCGGCACCTGCATGCGGATGGCGTCCTTCTGCTCGTCGCTGAGCACCGCGGTCATGTCGGTGTCGACGAAGCCCGGGGCGACGACGTTCGTGGTGATCGAGCGCGAGCCGAGCTCGCGCGCCAGCGATCGCGCCATCCCGACCAGACCGGCCTTGGAGGCGGCGTAGTTGACCTGCCCGGCCGAGCCCAGGAGGCCGACGACCGACGAGATCAGGATGATCCGGCCGCGGCGCAGGCGCAGCATGCCCTTCGAGGCGCGCTTGGCCAGCCGGAAGGTGCCGGTGAGGTTGGTGTCGATGACCGACGACCAGTCGTCCTCCGACATGCGCAGCAGCAGCGTGTCGGCGGTGACGCCGGCGTTGGCCACCAGGATCTCGACCGGACCCAGCTCGGCCTCGATGGTGGCGAAGGCGGCGTCGACGGCCGCCTGGTCGGTCACGTCGCAGGTGACGTCGAGGGCTCCCTCGGGCGCTCCCCCGCTGCGGGTGGTCACCGCGACCTTGTCGCCCTGGGCGAGGAACGCCTCCGCGATGGCTCGCCCGATGCCGCGGTTGCCGCCGGTCACCAGGACGACGCGCGGCTCGCCCGCTGGACCCTTGCTCTGCTCCGATGCGCT
>JBFJKO010000281.1:0-4996 GCA_041634935.1 Nocardioides sp. | reverse complement strand
GCCTCGGAGCCGGCTGATGACGGCCTCCGAGACCCCGACCACGCCGGAGAGGGCGCTGCTGCACCAGCCGTAGAGGCGTAGGCGGCCGCGGCTCACGACCACGTCGTGGGCCAGCCACAGCGCGGGCACCCGGCGCGCGCGGGCGAACGGCACGCGGGGCCATCGGGCCAGCCGGACGGCGGGCAGCGACAGCAACGCGTTGGCGAGGACGACGTCAGCGGAGCGCTGCGCCGCCCGGAGCCGCCGCGAGGCCTGCCACCAGCGCAGCACGGTGACGAGTGCAGCGAGCAGCTTGGGGCCCGCGGCGAGGTTCTGCTCGGGGATCGCGACGTGACGGGCACCCGTCGCCCGCAGCTGCTCGGCGAGCGGCCCCGTGGGACACAGGCAGGTGACGTCCCACCCGCGCTCGACGGCCGCGGTGAGCGTGCGCAGCAGCACCCGCTCGGCACCCGAGACCTGGCCGGTGCTGGTCACCGCGACCAGGCGCGTCGTCGTGCCGGGAGACGTCATGCATCCACCTTCGTACGGGTCGGGAGCTCGATGCCGGCGGCTCGACCGACCCCGCCGAGGAAGGCGACGGCGAGGTAGGCGAGACCGGCGGCGAGAGCGGCCGGCACCCAGGGCAGCGCCAGGTCGGCGACCCACCCGACGCCGAGACCCACCGCGACCGCGACCGGGATGACGGCGAGCCGGCCCAGGCCGACCGGCCAGACGTTGCCCTCACGTCGGACCAACCACCACAGCACCGCCACCACGAGCACCTCGGCCCCCAGCGTGGCTGCCGCGGCACCCTCGTAGGAGTAGCGCGGGATCAGCACGAGGTTGGCGCCGACGTTGAGGGTCAGCCCGACCAGCATCACCGCCGGGTAGATGCGGTGCCGGCTCATCGCGATCAGGCAGGTGAGTCCGAGCGTGGAGAAGAGGGCGAGGAACTCAGCGAGCACCAGCAACCGGGTGGCGTGCTCGCCGGCGGCGTAGTCGGCGCCGTACAGAGCCGTGGTCAGGGGGGCGGCGAACCCGACGAGTCCCACCACGCCGCCGCCGCCCAGGATGGCGATGATCATCGCGCCGCGCCGCAGCACGCTGCGGAACTCCGCGACGTCGTCGGGCCAGGCACGCACGAGCAGGGTGAGCAGCGGGACCGTGACCGCGGTGCCGGCGAAGTGCACGATGTCGATGAACTTGTAGGAGACGCCGTAGATGCCCACGGCCTCGAACGTGTCGAGCTTGGAGAGCATGACCGAGTCGACGCGGTAGTAGAGCGTGGCCAGGCCGATGCCGAGCGTCAGCGGGATCGCCTCGACGAGCAGTCGCCGCCACACCCGGAGGTCGACCCGCAACCGGATCCGCATGAGCCTGCGCGCGGCGGGGATCTTCCAGGCCAGCATCACGACTTCGGCCAACACCGCGGGGATGGCGTAGTAGAGCACCGTGCCGCCCCCGGAGGCTGCGATGGCCGCCGTCAGGGCGAACTGGGCGACCTGGCCGGTCACTCCGGCGACCCCGACGACGCCCATCCTCATCCGCGACTGGAACACGACCTCCAGCGCGGACGACGGCGTGGCGAGCACGATGACGATCGCCGCCACCGCGGTGGCCTGCACCACCTCGCTGGGGTAGCCCAGGAGCACGACGACGACCATGACCAGGCCGTAGCCGACGAGCCCCATCACGGTGCGCAGGACGATGTAGGTGCCGGCGAAGGCGCCGGGGTCCCCGTCGGGGTCCTCGAGCATCCCGCTGAGCGCGATCCGGCCGATCCCCATGTCGGTCACGACCGACATCAGGCCCAGCAGGGCGAAGATGAGGGTGAAGCGGCCGAACCCCTCGAGGTCCAGGTCGCGCGCGATGAGCACCGTCCCGCCCCAGCCCAGCGCGGCCACGACGAGGCGGCTGCCGATCAGCCAGGTGGTGTTGCTGAGGAGCCCCGCCTCGCGCGGCGGGGTGCCCTCCTCGGACGCCTGCTTCTCGGCGGCAGCCTTCTGCGACGCCCGCTCGCGCAGGCCGCGGACCATGCTCAGCACGCGGGGGCCGCCTCGTGGTGGGTCTCGTGGTGGGTCCCGCGGTGGGTCTCGTCCAGTGCAGGCTCGTTCACGCGCTCGGGCTCGGGCTCGGCCGCGTCGGACGTGCCGAGGCTGAGCAGCACGCCGACCAGCAGCCAGAAGTAGAAGTCGAGCGGGAAGATCTCGAGGTAGGTGCCGACCAGGGACGCCGCCGCCGCGCCCCACACGGAGGCCGCGATACCCTGGGCGAGCGCGCGGTCGTTGCCGGTCGTACGACGTGCGGCCGTCACGGCGGCGGCGATCACGGCCGCACCGAGGAGCAGGAGCAGCCACAACCCGATCGGCCCGAGCTCGATGACGGTCTTGATGTACTGGTTGTCGGGGAGGTAGAGGTCGTCGAGCGTGCCGGCGTCGGTGACCAGCCCGGCGGGGTCGGCTCCGAGCTCGTAGGACTTCTCCGCCGCCGAGCCCGTGGTGCCGATCCCGTTGCCGAGCGGGGCGCCCAGGAGGCTGTCGAAGACGGTCTGCCACCCGGAGGTCCGCTGCTCCAGGCTGCTCGAGGAGAAGTAGGCCTCGAGGAACGAGGCGGGCACGAACAGCAGCCCGATCGCCGGGACCACGAAGACGTGCAGGAGGCCGTGGAAGCGCCAGATGATCAGCACGACCAGCCCGACGAGCAGGGCCAGCGTCGCCCCGCGCACGACGGAGGCCGCCATCCCGACCACGAGCAGCGGCGTCGAGAGGAGGAAGACCGTGTTGCGCGTGCGCCGCCAGTCCGACAGCGCGACCGGCAGGCAGACCAGCAGCACCAGGCTCATGAAGAGGCCGAAGGAGAACGGCTGGGTGAAGGTCGAGAACGACCGGAGCAGGCTGCCCGAGAAGCGGATCGCGGTGTTGTACTCGAACCCGAGGGCGTTGAGCCGCTCCGGACCGAGCACCTGCTGCGCCAGGCCGAAGAGGGCCGTGACGATGCCGGTGGCCATCAGGACGGTCACCAGCCGGTCGCGGTCGCGGGCGGTGAACGGGGCCAGCCACATGATGGCGGGCACTACGGCGTAGAAGTAGCTGATCTTCAGGCCCCAGAACGCGATCATCCCGCCGGTGAGGGCGGCGGAGACCAGCCCGAGCGCCACGAACGCGACCGCCGCGGGCACCCAGACCGGGAGCGTGGCCTGACGCGAGGACCGGTCCGGGTGGGGGACGACGACCGCGGCGCCCAGGGTGAGGACGAGCAGCACTTCCTTCCACGGACCCAGGAGCTCGCCGTTGGGGACCAGCTGCAGCAGTCCGTCGAACGGGAGCAGCGCCGCAAGCAGGAGCAGACCCCGCTGGGGACGGTTGAGCAGGGCCACCGCGACGTGGCCCAGGGCGAGCAGAGCAACGACCACCAGCAGCAGCGAGGAGAGCGCAAGGTCTCCTGAGATCACACCCACGACGTACCCGACCGGTTCTGCACCATGCGCTCCCCGGGAGGAGCGTACGTCACGAGCCCTTCGTGAACACGACGGACGAGACCGTGCGCGCGATGATCTTGACGTCGAACCACAGGGACCAGTTCTGGATGTAGTAGTTGTCGAACCGCACCCGCTCCTCGATGGAGGTGTTGCCACGCAGGCCGTTCACCTGTGCCCAGCCGGTGAGGCCCACCGGGGCACGGTGGCGTTCAGCGTAGCGCGGGATCGTGCGCGAGAACTGCTCGACGAACACGTCGCGCTCGGGGCGCGGACCGACGATGCTCATGTCGCCGCGGAAGATGTTGATCAGCTGCGGCAGCTCGTCGAGCGAGGTCTTGCGCATGAAGGCGCTGAACCGGCCCAGGCCCGCGTGGCCGTTGACGGAGAAGACCGGCTTGTCGTCGGTCATGCCCAGCGACTCGGGCCGCACGGAGCGGAACTTGAGCACCGTGAAGTTGAGGCCGTCGAGCCCGACCCGGGTCTGGCGGAACAGGACGCCGGGACCGTTCTCGATGCGCACGGCCAGGGCCACCACTGCCATGAGCGGGGCGAGGAGCACCAGCGCGGTGCCCGACGAGACGACGTCGAAGGCCCGCTTGACGCGCCACGAGCTGGAGCGCCACACGTTGCGGCGCAGCCGCATCAGCGGGGTGCTCCACAGCTGGTCGATGTCACGGCTGCGGTGGGTGAGCTCGAAGAAGCGCGGCACGGCGAAGATCTCGGTGGAGAGACGGTCGCACTCGCGCATCGTGGTGACCAGGAGCGCGTCGTTGCCGCCGACGTCGTGCGGGTTGGGGGCACCGAAGGCGACCACGACCTCGCTGACGCCCTCGCGACGGACGAAGCGCGCCAGGTCCTCGTACTTGCCGAGGAGCGGGACGGGGAGAGTGTCGGCGCCCTCGGGCACGTGGCTGTCGAGGAAGCCGACCGGACGCAGCCCGAACTCGGGGTGGGCGAGCATCGTCGAGGCGATGTCCTGACCGGTCATGCCGGCGCCGAGGATGATCGCGCGGTGCTCGACGAGTCCGCGGCGACGCGCCTCACGGACGACGATGTAGGCGACCGAGCGCCCCAGGGTCACGGCCAGGGCGACGAGGAAGGCCTGGACGACGAGGACCGGCGGAATGGCCTCGCCGGCGAAGGAGCGGACCGTCATCTGCGAGAACCCACCGACGAGGGCGGCGATCACGATGACCGGCAGGTCGTCGAGGGCCGAGAGGGTCAGGCGCGAGCGGTAGGCACCGAGGCAGGTGAGCATCACGATGACGCCGGCGTACATGCCGATCATGGTGAGCATCGGGGGCGTGGGGAGGAGGAAGAGCGCGGCGCTGATCGCGCCGATGTCGCTGAGGACGAGGTAGGGCCGCGCGGTGCGCTTCCAGCCGTGGCCACGGGGGCCATCGACCAGGTGCTCGAGCTCGACGGAGCTGAGGTCGCGCACACCGACACGGCTGTCGACGGTGGCCGACGTGGCGTGCTCGGTGGCGCTGGTGCCCGTGTGCTTCATCGGTGACTACTCCCCATGGTGCGGGCCACCTC
>JBFJKO010000280.1:0-5009 GCA_041634935.1 Nocardioides sp. | reverse complement strand
CTTGCCGGGCGTCTCGACCGCGATCGTCACGACCAGGTCGCCACGGCCGCCGCGGAGACCGGGGACCCCGCGTCCTCGCAGCACCTGCTGCGTGCCCGACTGCGTGCCGGGGGCGATGTCGAGGTCGAACTCCGTCTCGACCCCCGACCCGGCACCGGACTCGACGTCGGCCTCGAGGGTCGGCAGCGTCAACGTGGTGCCGAGCGCGGCAGCGGTCATCGGCACCGCGACCGTGCAGTGCAGGTCGTTGCCGTGGCGGCTGAAGACCTCGTGCTCGCTGACGTGGATCTCGACGTACAAGTCGCCGGCGGGGCCGCCGCCGGGGCCGACCTCGCCCTGCTCGCTGAGCTGGACGCGGGTGCCGGTGTCGACGCCCGCGGGGATCTTGACGGTGAGCGTGCGACGCGAGCGCACGCGCCCGTCACCGGAGCACTCGCGGCAGGGCTCGGGGATGATCGAGCCGAAGCCACGGCACGCGGCGCAGGGACGCAGGGTGCGGACCTCACCGAGGAACGAGCGCTGCACGTGGGCGACCTCGCCGACGCCGCGACAGGTCTCGCAGGCGACCGGCTCGCTGCCCGGGGCGGCGCCGTCGCCGTGGCAGGTCGTGCACACGACGGCCGTGTCGACCTTGAGCTCGCGCGAGACCCCGAACGCCGCCTCCGCGAGGTCGACCTCGATGCGGATCAGCGCGTCCTGGCCGCGGCGCACCCGCGAGCGGGGGCCTCGACCCCCGCCGCCCTGCGCGCCCTGGCCGCCGAAGAAGGCGTCCATGATGTCGGTGAACGAGAACCCGGCGCCCTGGCCGCCACCGGCACCGAAGCCGCCGCCGAAGGGGTCGCCGCCGCGGTCGTAGGCCTGCCGCTTCTGGGGGTCGGAGAGGACCTCGTAGGCGTGCGAGACCTCCTTGAACTTGTCCTGGGTGGCGGGGTCGGGGTTGACGTCGGGGTGGAGCTGGCGCGCCAACTTCCGGTAGGCCTTCTTGATGGTGTCGGCGTCCGCGTCGCGGGCGACACCGAGGAGGTCGTACAGGTCCTGGCTCAACGGGATTCCTTCTGCTTCCTGGCTGCTGTGATGGGTGGTTCGGTCGACGACGTGGGCCGATGAGGGCTCAGCCCTCGTCGAGGATGCGGGAGAGGTAGCGGGCGACGGCGCGCACGGCGGCCATGGTGCCGGGGTAGTCCATGCGAGTGGGTCCGACGATGCCCAGCGTCGCCAGGGCGTTGTCGTGGGGTCCGTAGCCGGTGGTGACCACGCTCGTCGACGAGAGCTCCTCGACCGGGCCCTCGGCGCCGATGCGCACGGTCACCATGCCCGACTGCGACGCCTCACCGAGCAGGCGGAGGAGGACGACGTGCTCCTCCAGGGCCTCGAGCAGCGGGCGTACGGCGGAGTCGAAGCTGTCGCCGTACCGGGCGAGGTTGGCGGCGCCACCGACGACCAGGCGCTCGTGGGAGCGGTGGTCGGACATCACCTCGACGAGCGACTCGGCCACCTCGGCCGCGGGGCCGGGGCGGGCGGCGGCGAGCGTGCCGAGGGCGACGATCGCCTCGCTGATCAGCTCACCGGTGGCGACCCCGTTGACGAGCGAGCGCAGGTCGGCCAGCGCGGTGTCGTCGACGGGGGCGTCGAGCTCGAGGAGACGCTGCTCGACCCGGCCGGTGCTCAGGATCAGCACGACGAGCAGGCGGTCCGGCGCCAGCGCAACCAGCTCGATGTGGCGCACGGTCGAGCGCGACAGCGTGGGGTACTGCACCACCGCGACCTGGCGGGTCAGCTGCGAGAGCAGCCGCACGGAGCGGG
Source organism: Nocardioides sp. (assembly GCA_041634935.1). GTDB lineage: Bacteria > Actinomycetota > Actinomycetes > Propionibacteriales > Nocardioidaceae > Nocardioides. Next base: position 3,206 of record JBFJKO010000280.1, on the reverse strand, counting down.
AGACGACGTCGTCGAGGTCGACCGCGCCGTCGAGGAAGGTGGAGATGGCGCGCTTCTCGGCGCTGCTCATCGGCTTGAGGTTGGTCAGCCGGTCGACGAAGAGCCGGTAGCCCTTGTCGGTGGGCACGCGACCGGCGCTCGTGTGGGGCTGGGCGAGGTAGCCCTCGTCCTCGAGAGCCGCCATGTCGTTGCGGACCGTCGCGGGCGAGACGTTGAGCCCGTGGCGCTCGACGAGCGCCTTGGACCCCACCGGCTCCTCCGTCGCGACGTAGTCCTCGACGATCGCTCGCAGAACGGCGATGCGACGTTCTTCCTGCACCTCGTCTCCTCCTGACGTGCGTGGTCCGACCGTGCGCCGCGGGCGCGCTCTGGCACTCCACCGCAGCGAGTGCCAAGTCTAGCCCGTCGGGCGCCGACCTGCGGGGTCGCCGCTTATGTAGGTTAGGCTTGCCTTACCAACTCAGGAGGTTCTCGTGTCGTCATCCCTTCTCACCCCGGCCGCCACGGCCCGCAGCATCCTCTCCGGCCCGTCCGCCGTCCGCCTGGTCGTCGACGGGGTCGACGACGTCCTGGCCGACGTCGACGAGCGCGACGGGCTGCCGCTCACCGACCGCGACGGCGTCCCACACCTGTCGTGCGCGCCCGACTCGCTCCTGGCCCACGCGGCGTCGGAGGGACGGCGGGCGCTGCTGACCCTCGAGGGTGTGTCCACCTCCCCCGCCTCGGCCCCCGAGGTGCTGACCCTGGGTGGGCGGCTGGTCGTCGCCGGGCGTGACGCCTGCGGGTGCTGCACCGAGGAACGCGTCACCGTCGCGGTCGTGGTCGACCTGGTCGCGCTCGCCACGCCCGACGGTCCCCGGGCACGCCACCTGCCGGTGGAGGACTTCACCTCGCCCGAGCACCGGCTCAATGCCGGCTTCCTGCGGCGCTGCGCCGAGCACACGACGGCGGGTCACCAGGAGGAGCTGCGCTACGCCGTGGCGGCCCTGGTCGACCGCCCCGTCCGGCAGGTCGCCGGCGTCTCCGTCAGCGACCTCACGCCCGCCGGCGTCCGGGTGAGCTGGGTCGACGCCGACGGCGCCCACGTGCGCGACGTCCGGTTCCCCCGCACCGCCCGCACCCCCGACGAGCTCGGCGAGCTCCTGCGACGTGAGCTCAGCGCCGGCCTGTGCTGAGCCCGGGTGACGCAGCCCACCGGGCCTCGGTGCCGGGTGTCTAGGGTGAGGCCGTGCCCTTCACCGAGATCGCCGACCGGGTCTGGGTCGCGCGCCACGCGTGGTTCGACCTCAACATCACGCTCGTGCAGGGCGACCGCGGCCTGCTCGTCGTCGACACGCACGCCTCCGCCCTCGCCGCGCGCGAGGTGATCGAGGAGGTCCGCGCGCTGGGAGTCGGCGAGGTCGTCGAGATCGTCAACACCCACGAGCACTTCGACCACACCTTCGGCAACGGCGAGTTCCTTTCGGCGTACGGCGCCTCGGTGCCGCTGCGCGCCCACGAGGAGGCCGCGGCCCGCACCGCCGCCGCCGGGGAACGGGTCAAGGCCGACCTCGCGGTCGACCCCGACGCGCACGGGGCAGCCGGACGCGGCGCCGAGGTGATCGACACCGAGATCGTCCCGGCCACGACGACGTTCTCCTCCGCCATGGCGCTCGACCTGGGCGACCGGCTCGTCGAGCTGGTGCACCCCGGTCGCGGCCACACCGCCGGTGACCTCGTCGTCCGCGTGCCCGACGTCGACGTCCTCGTCGCGGGCGACCTCGTCGAGGAGTCGCCCGAGCGCGAGCACACCCCGGGCTTCGGCCCCGACTGCTACCCGATGGAGTGGCCGCTCGCCCTCGACATCGTCCTCGGGCTCACGACCTCGTCCTCGGTGGTGGTGCCCGGCCACGGTGCCGTGGTCGACCGGGCCTTCGTCGAGGACCAGCGCAACGACATCGGCATCCTCGCCGAGACCATTCGCGACCTCGCCGGCCGCGGGGTGCCGGTGGGTGAGACCCTCGCCACGGCCGAGGCCTGGCCCTTCCCCGCGCACCTCCTCGGCGACGCGGTGCGCCGCGCCTACGAGCACCTCCCGCGCAGCCAGAAGCGGCTCCCGCTGCTCTGACTGCGGTCGCGGGGGGAGAAGTCATCTCGTCGGGTGAGTCGGGCCCCACCTCACGGGCGTAGGTTCCGAGCCATGAGCGAATCCCACCCCGACCAGACCGGAATCAGCGACGACCAGCTCCCCGACGACCTCGTCCCGGGTGACGACAACCCGCTGGCCGAGCCGCTCGCGGACGGCGAGAGCGCGGGCGACCTGCTCGAGGAGGGCAAGCCCGCCGCCGAGTCGAGCGAGTCCGATACGTCACAGGACGGCTGACCTCGGCGCGTCACCCCGGCCCGGGCGCCCCTCGCGCCTAGCGTTGTCGGGTGAGTGATCGCTATGGCACCGACGTCCTGTCCGGCGACTGGCGCGCCCCCAAGCGTGGCCGCGCCGTCGAGGCCCCCGCCGAGATCGGGGCCGTGGTCGAGGAGGTCACGACCGACTGGGTCGGCGAGATCGTCGCCGTCGACCGCGACCTGCACACCCTGACGCTGGAGGACCGGCGACAACGCCGCCGCACCTTCCCGCTCGGCCCGGGGTTCCTGCTCGAGGGCAGGCCGGTCATCCTCACCGCCCCCAAGCGGGCCGCCGCTCCGGCCGCCCCGACGCGGACGGCGTCCGGGTCGGTGGCCGTCACCGGGGCCCGCGCCCGGGTGGCCCGCGCGAGCCGGATCTTCGTCGAGGGCCGGCACGACGCCGAGCTGGTCGAGAAGGTCTGGGGCGACGACCTGCGCATCGAGGGCGTCGTCGTCGAGCTGCTCGACGGGGCCGACCACCTCGCCGACGTGCTCGCCGAGTTCAAGCCCGGTCCGACCCGAAAGGTCGGCGTGCTGCTCGACCACCTCGTCGCCGGCTCCAAGGAGCAGCGGATCGCCGACGCCGTCACCAGCCCCCACGTGCTGGTCGTCGGCCACCCCTTCATCGACATCTGGGCCGCGGTCAAGCCCGAGCGCGTCGGCCTCGACCGCTGGCCCGACGTGCCCCGCCACACCGAGTGGAAGAAGGGCGTGTGCGCCCACCTCGGCTGGCCGCACGACGACCAGGCCGACATCGCGCGGGCGTGGAGGCAGATCCTCTCGCGCGTCGACTCCTTCACCGACTGCGACCCGGCGCTGCTCGG